>JABSOM010000028.1 GCA_013215945.1 Campylobacteraceae bacterium | reverse complement strand
CCAAGAGCATCGTTGGGTAGCTACGTACGGATGTGATAAGAGCTGAAAGCATCTAAGCTCGAAGCCAACTCTAAGATAAACTTTCCCTGAAGATCCCAGCAAGACTAGCTGGTTGATAGGCTAGATGTGTAAGCGTTGTAAGACGTTTAGCTGACTAGTACTAATAGATCGTTTGGCTTATTTTATAATTTTACTTAGGCTACTATCTTATTAAGTGTATCACTTGATAAGCAAGTGTTCATTAAAGACTTTAACAATATATTACTTATTCTATTTTTAGAAGTAAGTAATGAGTATATATATAATATATATTGATTACTTATTTTCTGGTGATTATAGAGAAGAGGAAATACCCAGCTCCATTTCGAACCTGGAAGTCAAGCTCTTCATCGCTGATAATACTGCAGGGTCCCCTTGACGGAAACGTAGGCCGTTGCCAGATTTAAGTATTTTTTACAAGCTTATATGAAATTCAACTTTGTTGTTTTTTATATAAGCTTTTTTTTTGCACTTTTTTAATACATAAACTATATACAAGTTTTCTTTTTTTAATTGTATTAAATGAAAATAAGTACTAGTATATGAATTAGTTAAAAATATACTTAAGCATTTAGAGTATAGAATAATAACTTAATAACTTACTATTCTATTAATATAGCTATTTAAAATCAATATAGCTTAAATTTTAAAATTTACCAAATAGACAAGGATGTAGAATGGGAACTTTGAATAAAGATAATATTAATATAGAAGAAATAGAGAAAAAAGAAAAAATTGATAAAACAGCACTATTTTTAAGTTCGGGATTTTTAGTAGCTTTTGTTGCATTAGCTTTAATTGATTCAAAACTTTTAACAAGTATGGTAAATACGGGTTTTGGATGGTCTGCAAAAGTTTTTGGAGCTTATTGGCAATTTTTATTATTTGCAACATTTATTGTAGGAATTGGTCTTTCTTTAGGAAGAACAGGTTCTGTCGTTTTAGGTAATTTAAAATCTCCAGAAATGAGTACATTTCAATGGATGGCTATTATCTTATGTACATTACTAGCTGGTGGTGGAGTGTTTTGGGCAGCAGGTGAACCAATTGCTCACTTTGTATCTCCCCCTCCATTTTATGGTCCTGAAGCTGATGTTTTCCAAAAAGCAGTTAATGCTTTATCTCAGAGCTTTATGCATTGGGGATTTTTAGCTTGGGCAATTTTAGGTACATTAACTACTATTGTATTAATGCACTTGCATTATGATAAAGGTTTACCTTTAAAACCTAGAACACTTTTATATCCAGTATTTGGAGATAGAGTTATTAATGGACCCTTAGGTTCTATTGTTGATGCTGCATGTATTGTTGCAGTTGCAGCTGGAACGATTGGACCAATTGGATTTTTGGGTTTACAAATTTCATATGCTTTAAATGCTTTATTTGAAATTCCAGATGGTTTCACTACTCAATTAATTATTATTATAATTGCTATTTTAATTTATACTGTATCTGCTCTATCAGGTGTTACAAGAGGAATTCAGATTTTAAGTAGATGGAATGTAGTTTTAGCTGTTTTTTTAATGGCATATATTTTTATATTTGGACCAACTGCTTTTATTATTGATGCTTATATTCAAGGTGTAGGTTCTGTATTACAAAACTTTATTCCTATGGCTACATTTAGAGGTGATACTTCTTGGTTAAGCTGGTGGACAGTATTCTTTTGGGGATGGTTTTTAGGTTATGGACCAATGATGGCAATATTTATTGCTAGAATATCAAGAGGAAGAACAATTAGAATGTTAATTTTAGCTGTTAGTATTTTTGCTCCATTAATAACAATGTTTTGGTTTACAATTGTAGGAGGTTCAGGTTTATCATTTGAAATTGCTCAGCCTGGTTTAATATCAGAAGCATTTAAAGGTTTTAATTTACCAGCAGCATTATTAGCAATTACACAATCTTTGCCTTTTCCAATAATTACATCAATATTATTTTTAATTTTGACAACAGTATTTATTGTAACAACAGGTGATTCAATGACATATACAATGAGTGTTGTTGTAAGTGGTAATACTGAACCACATCCATACTTAAGAGTATTCTGGGGAGTATTAATGGGAGTATTAGCAATTGTTTTAATTTCAATTGGTTCAGGTGGGATATCTGCTTTACAATCATTTATTGTAATAACAGCAGTACCCGTATCTTTAATACTTTTACCCGCATTATGGAATGCACCACAAATTGCAATTAAAATG
>JABSOM010000027.1 GCA_013215945.1 Campylobacteraceae bacterium | reverse complement strand
ACCCTTACATATCCATTCCCTGGTACTCCCCCAATCATATCATCTGCATCATCTTTTGCACCAACAGCCACCGTTAAACCATCAGCACTAGTAGCCACAGCTCCTAGGAAATGATAATCTGCATCGCCATCAATATCTTGCCCTAATTGTGACCATTGGGCATTCGCAGTTAATTGTATTATTATTAAAAAGCCTAAGAGGCCTATTTTAGTAAGTTGTTTCATCTTTCTTTTATAATTGTTTTTTATGAGGCGGTAAAAGTTTCAATATTGCCCCTATAGTTAATACTTAACAATTGGCAAATTTATTATTATTAACTCAAGTTTCGCACCTAGATCGATTTAATTAAGGTCCTGATATTCAAAGCTATTAGTTTTCACTAAAAATCCAAAATCTTCGACATTTGCTATTATTTGGCGTGTAATATATTCAATATCAATGTATTCAATTATTTTTTCCAAAAGAGATACTATTAGATTGATAACTGCTAATATCCTGACATTTAGCTTGTTCTCGATGTAATCTTGCTTCAAATCTTTAAATAAACCTCCTATTGTTTCATAAGCTTCCATTCTGTACCGAATACTGGTGAGTAAATATTGGGTCATTGTAATGGTTATTTGCGCAATGTGAACATCGAAATTGGTAGATTGGCATTTACCCAAGCCAAATAACTGCTTAGCTTCTTTGAAAAACACCTCTATTGACCATCGAATACGATATGTTTCAATAATTTTTGTAAAACTTAGTGTTGTGTCGGTTGTTATTAATGTGTGCCATTTCCCGTTTGTTCCGCGTTTTGAAATAAAAACAGCAACCTTTAGCCCATCAATTTCAGATACATAATGATGGTAATAGTACTTGTGTTTTCGACATCGTTTAGGTGCTTTTTTCTGTTTTTTAAGTTCGGATATCGTTTTTATTTTTGACTTTACTTCAATTTTACTATTGTATTTATACATGCCAATTATATGGGTCGAACTACTTTTTTCTCTTAGCTTTTTGAGCAATCCAATACTTGTAAACCAAGTGTCCATTAAAATGTAGTCTACGATAATTTTACGCTTTACAACTCTAGAAAACATTTGTACTAATAGCTCTGTTTTCTTTTTATTAAGTTCCTGATACCTTTTTGCAGCAGCGGTTTTACTACACCTTGGCGTCTTTTTTTGAAGCTTCCTTTGCTTAGCTGTGAGTCCGTATTTTGTTTTTTTACTTTCACGATGTAAACTGAAATCAATTGGAATAAATACGCTTCCATTCCAGTAACCTGCTACAAGTAGCTTGAAGCCAAAGTAGAAGGTTTTGGATACATGGTTATAATTTTTAGAAATACCTTCTATTGTTTTTCCTGTTTTAGCAATATCTGTATCATCAAATATTAAACATTTAACCACATCTTTAGCTGGTGTAAAGAGTTTCTCCTTTGATAAATATTGAATTACAAAATGATTCAAAAAAGATCTCCAATTGACTTTTTGGTTTGCTAAAATTCGATAATAAGGATCTTTTCCGATTTGTTCTAAATCCTTTTCATCTCTTAACATTCCATGGATCGTATTGATACCTAAAAGAGGCAGTAATAACAGTTTTGAAATTAAATCCTCAAAAGTATAACCTGAATTTTTACAACAACTAATCTTTTTTTTAATCTTATTGAATCCTAAAATATTTAAATGTGCTTGTAAATATTCAGAACTCAGCCAAATATTTTTAAACCGACCGCTTAATTCTTGAATTTTTGAAATATCTTCGTGTTTCAGCATGTTTTGTACTTTGTGTGTGATACTTAAAGATACAACAAAACCAAGGGATTACCTTGGTTTGCATGCTGTTTTCATGCCATTAAACCCTCTAAAGTAAGGGTGCGAAACTTGAGTTATTAACTAAGTTTTTCTGGGCACCCATTTTGCAACTATTGAAAAGAATTGTAAGAAGTAAAATTGGTATTAAGAGTTTTTTCATATTCTTCAAGTTGGCCGACATTAATGTATGCGCAATTTTATTATGCTGTTTGAATTAATAAATAGAATGCTAATGTAGTGCAATTGCGTAATGTTTGTTTTTATTGT
>JABSOM010000026.1 GCA_013215945.1 Campylobacteraceae bacterium | reverse complement strand
GGACAAGAGATTTATCAAGCAGTAAAAGATGTTTCAACTAATGATGATGTATCTATTTTAGAATTTGCTTCACAAGTAAATAAATATGCAACAGATAGAAAAGTACTTGTAGAATTAGCAGCTAATAAAGATTCACAAAAGAAATTAAAAGGTGAAGAAGGTGCTAAAGGTAGTCAAGAAGAGATACAATCTTTAAGTAATAAATTATCAAAAAAAGATGGACTAGATGAAAATACTAATGTATCATTATATGATGGAAAAGAAACACCTGATAATAATGAAGTAAACTCTCAAAATGATTTTAATAAAGAATTATCTAATGCAGGATACGAAGATAAGTCAAACTCTATAATTATAAATGTAGATAAAACAGATATGACAAATTCATCAGAAGTAATAAAATCAACACTACATGAACAAGATAGACATACACAAGCAAAAAACAATAAGAGCTATTCTCTTAATACAGAAACAAATCTTTCAAAAGCGAGAGGTGAAAGAGGTTCTAGTGTATGGAATGATTATAGTGATTTAAATGGAGTTTCTACAAGATCAAATATAACACAAAAGAAATGGAATAATACAAATAAAAATTCAGCTACAATTTTATCAGGAAATGAAAAAGTTAATAAGATTAATTCCTCAGATGTTAAACCTAATTCTTCTTTTATGTATGCCTTAACAAAACCAGAAGATCATAAAAAGATAAATAAAGCTAATCTTGAAGTTGCCAAAGTAGTTGATGATAATGTAATTGGTATTCAAGATTCACTAAAAGTAGTAAAATCTATACTTGATGCTGATTTAGAAGGAGTTATTGTAGCTGGTACTGGATTAGCTTTATCTAAAGTTCCTGGTTCAAAGGTTATAGTAAAACAAGTAAAAAAGATTATTAAAAAAGCTGAGTCTGGTAATCCTAAGAAAAGTAATGCTCCGAATAAAAAACTAAATAAAAGAACAGACCAAAAAGAGTTTGAAGAAAAAAAAGTACCTGTAACAAAAGAAGAAGCATTTGATATATCTTATTCTAAACAAAAAGAAAAAGGTTCTTCAAACTCTAAATCAAAAAGAGATGCATTAATTGAAGTAGAGAGTTTTCAAGGCCAGATTTATAAAGAACAAGTAAAAAAAGGAGATGAGTTTGTGGTAAATCATACAGGAGGAAGAGGAGCTACTGGTACTTATGTTATAGATAAAAAAGATGCAAATAAAACTCCTATGCAATTACAAAGAGAACTTGCTCTACCTAATACAAATAAAGCAAATACTCAAACAGTTATACAAGTAAAAGAAGATCATACAATTTTATCTGGAATAGCAGCAGATAAATCACATACAGATTGGGCAACAAAAAATGCTACTGGTGGTGGAAAACAAAAAGTCATCAATCCAGATAAAACAAATATTAATGATATATTCCCAAAGGATAAATAGTGAGACAAGAAGAGCTTAAAAATACAATACAAAATAAACTAAAAGTTGTATGTCGACAATATGAATTTGAAGAAGAAAACCATCCATATACAGCAAAATTAAAAAAAAGAGCAGAAGAGTTATTTTCTAATGATAGTTCTTTATATTCTGAAGCTAGAAGACAGATAGAAGGATTAATTTGTAATTCTAGAGCCTGGGATCACCTAGATTCTGGACCTTATAAAGATAGGTCAGATGAATTTATTGATAATTATAAAAATCTGGATGAATTTTTTGAATTTACTGAAACTATTCTTGATGATATAGATGAATATATTAAAATGGAAGAAAAAAATGCGAGAGTGTAAAGCTTAAAAATAAAAGATTTATCAGATAGAATATCTAGTAAATTAATTTTAAGGATTTACATTATGGCAATATTAAATTTAAAATTTAGGGTCAGGACACGACTCACTACTTTTTAAATGGACAAACATCAACTATTGAAAAACTAGCTATTACAGATACCCCTCAAAATCACAAGAATACACAAAAATAAAGATTATTCAAGTGGTACTTTTAGCTTATATTTAGGAGTTAGAAACATTAAATAAACAAGATTTATCAAAAGCTTATGCCTTGCCTCCTTCAGCAAGTAAAACATATACAACAGATTATAATGGAAAAAATGATAAAAAAGTTTTTATAGCACAAAGAGGCAAAAATGAGTTTGGTTCTGGTGGAAAAACTCAAATTGTTGTAATAGACAATATTACAAAAAAAGATTTTAATGAGACAACACAAAGATTAACAAAGAACTAAAATGAAATTATTAGTAAATTGTACTGTATTTGAGGATGATAATTGTTTGCAATACTCTTTGGGTAAACAGTGTGAAGTAGATGTTATAGTTGAACTTGAAGATAGAATAATAATATATTATCTTGATAGAAGAGAAGAAGATAATAAGCAACCTATTTATTGTTATTCTAAAAAAGATGCTTCACTTCTTTGGAGAGTAGAATCTTTGAAAATTTTTAAAGAAGAAAAACTAGATGAAACAGATCAAGTATATTTACGTGGTTCTTATAAAAAAGATGTTACTAATGGAAAAAAAATACACTTTACAGACCCAGAATATGATGGAAGATATCCTGATGAAGATTGGGATACAATAGAAAAATATACTTCTTTAGTAAAATGTATGCTTATTTATAATAATAAAGGTGAATTGACAGAACAAATTGGAGATGAGTATATTATGCTTACTCATTTTACTCAAGAAGAAAAAGATACTCTTATAAATGGATATGAAAAAAGTATGGCTATACATTATCATAAAATAAATGAGCCTTATATCAAATATAAGTATTTAATACTGTGTAGTGCCAGTTCAAAATATATAAACTTTTCTTTAGACCCTGAAAATGGAAAACTTACAAAAATTATTGAAGGAAAGGAGTGGTAACTTAAGCAAAAATTAAATGCAAATGAATTAACTATCACAACAATAGTAGATGAAAAAGCATTTAATGTAGGAACTTCAAAAAATTTTAGTAAAGAAAATAGTAAAACTCATATAGCTTCAAATATAGATGCTACAAATCTTACAATTAATACAAAAGGTGCTACAACTATTAAAGGAAGTAAAATAAATGCTTCAAATGATTTAAAAGTAAATGCAGATTCAATTAATATTCTTTCAGTAGCAAATGAGAACTATAAACAAACAAAATCTTCTTCAAAAAGTTTATTTAGTAAAAGTTCAAAAACAACAACAGATTATTCATTAACAAATGAAGGCTCAAAACTAAACTCAGGCGGAAAAATATCTTTAAATGCAAAAAAAGATATAACTCTTGTATCTTCAGATTTAAAAGGTAATGCAGGAGTTAGTGCTAAAAGTACTGATGGAAGTGTAAATGTATTAGCATTAGAAGATATATTAATACATGATGTTAAAAAAGAGAAATCAGGATTTTCATTAAAAATCTCAAAAGATGGATTAAGTTTATTTAAAAAAACCAAAGATACTTTAAGAGACGAAGATTATAAATCACAAGGATCACTTTTAAGCTCAGGTAAAAGTTTAGAAATCCAAGCCAAAAAAGATGTATATTTAGAGAATGTAGATATGTTAGCTAAAGATGATATAGAGCTAGAAGGAAATAATG
>JABSOM010000025.1 GCA_013215945.1 Campylobacteraceae bacterium | reverse complement strand
ACGAAAAAAGAGTATCTTGGAAGGAAGAAAAGATGAAAAATATTGCTTAATTTAAGTTGTTTTTAACGTGGCAACTGGGGTTGAATCTCCACTTTTTTAAAAATGAGAACAGGTACCTTTCTTGTAATTCATAGTTCTAAAAATAAGTATACAAAAACTTCGTCACAGTTTGCGTCACAGAATTAAAAAAATGGAAAAAATGGGGACAGGCACCATTAAATTAATAATCCCTATTTTTAGGTCTTCCAATAGGATTTAAAGTTGATTCAAAATTAAAGGGAACAGGCAACTTTAAAATAAAAAATTAATGGGACAAAATTAATTTATTGATCTTTGTTTACATTATCATTAATTTTATGATTTGGTTTAGCTTTTATATACTCTTTTCCATTTATTTCTGTTGTAGTATGATTTGGATGCTTACCTTGTTTAACTTCTTTAACTAATTTAGTTCTTGGAATGTTTGATCCTCTACCTGGAATATTATAAGTTTCATTCCCACCTTTTTTTCCATCTGAATAAATGGGGACAGGCACCTTTATTGTAATTCATAGTTCTAAAAATAAGTATACAAAAACTGCGTCACAGTTTGCGTCACAGAATTAACAAATTTAAAAATTTAAGAAAAAATACTCCTGAGAATGAATCTTTATTCTTATATTTAAGAGCTCATACAAAGTACCTTTGCGCTTTTTCCTTTTCTTAGTTGTTATAAAAAGAAACATGTAATCCTACTTGTATGCAAAAAGAAGCAACTGACACATTGATACAATTACACCTCTGAGAATGAATCTCCACTTTTATATCTAAGAGCTCATACAAAGTAGCCTTTGCGCTTTTTTTTCTTCTTTTCTTGAAAAGAAGAAACAAGAAAGCAACTGACGAGTTGATAAAGCCCTTCGGGTGCCTAAATATTTTTATTTGTTAGCTAGGTTCAAAAACTCGCTAAAACGTGCTAAAGAGCACATTTCTTACGCTCAGACAGTTTTCACCTTTTTTCGCTAAAAAATAAAAATATTTAGCTTTCTCAAAGTCAGGGGAAGAGCCGTTGGGAATGTAGTTTTATTTTGGAAAAGATGTAAAGGCTGTTTTAATGTACTTATATGTTTTTAGGTAAGGACTGACACCTTTTCTATGTTACTATATTTAAACCTGATAGGAAAAATTACTTAATGATTTTTCTATAGAAGATAAAAAGGAAATAATCAAATGGAACGAAAATTTATTATTAAAATTTATAAAGACTATGATTGGGAAGTAAAGTTAAAGACACTATCCGATTACGCTTTATATCCTGAAATGAATTTAAGTATTTTTGCAATTGAGAGACAAACCACAGAGAATGAAATTGTTTACTTATTTGATACAAATATTGAAGATAGTAGTATTGAAGTTGCAAAACACGATCCCAGATTTAAAGAAATATGTAAGTTTGAATATATTTATAATGATGGTATTGAAGACAAAGAAAGTAAGCATTTTAAAAGCACTTTAGTTGAAGCCTTAGAGTATATACAAAAGGAGTTTATTTAACAAATTGTCACCTCAATTCTGTATTTCCAATGGTTTGAAGTAAGAATAGGATGTAAAGCCCAAAATCATAGGATTGTAGAAATCGAATAAGTTGGCTTAGGATAAAATATGATATATTTGTATAAAACTATATATAAATATTTTATAGATTTAAAAACTCTAAATAGTAGGATATAAAAATAACATGTCAGAATTAAAAATATCAAACAGCGTAACACTAGATGAAAACGAAGTAGAAATATCTGCTATTAGAGCACAAGGTTCTGGTGGGCAGAAGGTCAATAAGGTTTCTGCTGCTATTCATTTGCGTTTTGATATAGATGCTTCGTCATTGCCAGAGTTTTATAAGCAGAAGTTATTAGAACTCAAAGATAAACGTATTAACAAAGTTGGCATTATAGTAATAAAGTCACAACAGCACAGAAGCCAAGAACAAAACAGAGATGAAGCACTTGAACGTTTGGTAGAGCTAATAAAAAGTGTGAATGTAGTACAAAAAAGAAGAGTACCTACAAAACCCACAAGAGGATCTGTAAACAGACGCTTGAACTCTAAAAAGAAACAAAGTTCTCAAAAGAAGTTACGTGGAAGAGTAGATAGAGAATTATGAATACAAAAAGTGAAAATGGAGCTTTGAAACAGTTGTATGTTTCTAGATATCAAGCACAAAAAAGAGCAGATATTTTATTTAAAGAGAATGGTGTTTTATTAGATGTTTATTCTTGCCCTAATCAAAATGGCTTTCATCTTACAAAAAAGTAGAATACCATTAATGTATAATAGGTTTTACATTATTAAAAACAATATCTAAAACTTCATTTTTCTTTTTATCTATCCAGCCTGTTGTTATATCATTGTAAATGATGATATTTGCGCTAGTTTTATCTTTAAATGGTCTCATTGCTCTTCCTATGATTTGCTGTAAACGAGCTGTATCTTCAAAAGGAGGGTAAGCTGGACTTGCACAAAATACATTTTTGATTGAGGGAATATCTGTACCTTCTCCTAGAAGTTTTGAAGTTCCTATTAAAACATAATCAGTGATATTGTTTTCTGTTAAATCAGAAAATATTTGATTTCTTTCTTTTGCTTTTGTACTTGCATCAATATATATGACATTAAAAGATGAAGATAACTCTTCTTTTATAGTTTGTCCTAGTTCAAGTGTATTTACTAAAATTACAGATTGATTGGAATTAAACTCTTTTTTTTCAAGCTCTAGAGATTTTTTAATATCATTTAGTATTAGTTCTTTTCTGTGTTTTGATTTATCAATATTCTTTTTAAGCATTCCTAGTTTGATATTAAAATCTAATGATCTTAAATATTCTTGGTCTATATTTATCTTATAATTTGTATTTTTAAATCTTATATTTGGTTGCACTAAAAAACCATTTTTATATAAATCTATTATATCAACACTTGCGATTTCATTTCCAACTAAATCGTAAAGTCTTTGTTCATTTTTGATATTATTTCTATATGGTGTTGCAGTAAGACCGTGTTTATACATTGCAGGTATAGAAGATACAACATTATAATAAACATTTGCACTAGCTTTATGCATCTCATCACAAATAATCATTGAATATTTATCTTCTATAACTCTTTGTAATGTTGCTTCTTTATTTAATGATTGCCATGTAGTAATTAAAATAGGAGCACCAAACTCTTTTTTGTGGGAACTAAGCTCACCAATCATTGCTGGATCTATATCTAAGATATCTTGAAATCTTTTTTTTGTTTGTTTTACTAAATCATATTTAGGAACAATAAAAAGTGTTCTTATGTTTCTTTTGGCAATTAGATATGCTGCAATATTTGTTTTTCCAGAGCCTGTAGGAGCATATATATAACCTGTAAGTGTAGTTCGTGTAAATTTATCAACACAAGCTTCTTGGAAATCTCTTGCTTTAAAATTTTTAATATTAATTGTTTCTTGATTATCTATGATTTTACACTTGTCTCTATTGGGTACATTTACGTTCCATTTTATATCAGTACAAATATCCTTAAATTTACTTAACAATCCTAAAACTTCTCCATAAGGGAAGATTTTTTCAATAGCGCCATCTATAAGTTTAACTTGTGATCCTATTATTAATTGCATCATTTCTCCTTAGAATATTTTATTTATTTTAAATCATATATAAAGATTTTCTTATACTTTAAAAGAATGACAATTTGCAATGTTTTCTATTGAAAATTACACCTCAGTTGCCACGTTAAAAACAACTTAAATTAAGCAATATTTTTCATCTTTTCTTCCTTCCAAGATACTCTTTTTTCGT
>JABSOM010000024.1 GCA_013215945.1 Campylobacteraceae bacterium | reverse complement strand
TGTCGTAAACTAAATGCGCTTGAAGAAGTATCTTTGATAAAAAGAATTGTATATCCAGAAGTTCCACCTAGAGTTGAATTTGCTTTAACTACTCATGGAGTAAAACTTTTAGAAGTATTTGGGGCAATGGAGAAATGGGGTTTACAGTATGCTAAAGAAATGGGAGGAAAGATAGGTGAAGGGCACTGTTCTAAATAACTTCCCTTTATCTACGTTCTAATCAAAATACAAAAATTTCCATTAGAATCAAATTGATTCATTAGTATCTGACAGAAACTAAAGGTGACTGTCTCCCTTAAATTATAATTTAAAGTGGAGCGTCACCCTAAAGGCATAATTTTCTAATTAAACATCATTTAGTTTTTTTTCAAACTCTATAGTTAATCTTTCTAAGTCTTTTTCTAAGTCTTTTAATCTGCTTTGTTTTTTAGCTTTGTCTGCTGTACTCAAAGCTTCTATTTGGCTTATTTCTTGTTTAATTGGAAATGCAAGTTTACTTTTTTCAGTTACAAGAAGAGCTCGTAGTTTTTTAATCTCTTTTTTGTTTCTTTTTGGTTTTACAACTTTTTTCTTTTGTATTCCTTCTTCTTCTTCCCAACCAACTTTTGTTAAAAACTCATCATAGTCTCCATTAAAATACTCTGCACCCTCATTTGTAAAAACAATCAATTTATCACAAACAGCTCTTAATAACTGTTCACTATGAGTTACAATTATACAAGAACCTTTAAAGGCTTTTATAGCTTTGGTTAAAGAATCTATTGAATCAATATCTAAGTGATTTGTAGGCTCATCTAAGAATAAAAGGTTTACATCTTTTGCAATTATTTTTGCTAACATTACTCTTGATTTCTCACCACCAGAAAGAAGTGCAATTTTTTTCTTAGCATTATCTCCACCAAACATCATAATTCCACAAATACTTCTGATAAGTGACTCTGGAAGTTTATGATTTACAGAATAAATTTCTTCCATAATGGTATTTTTTGCATTAAGGTGTGAAATATTTGTTTGTCCGAAATGTCCAAAATTACATGAAGGATGATAAGTAGTGCTCCCACTTAGGGCTTCTAATTCACCTGCAATTGCATTTAATAGTGTAGATTTACCTTTACCATTTTTCCCAATAATTCCAATCGTTTCACCTTTTGAAAGAGCAAAAGTTATATTTTTAAATAATATATTGTCTTGCGTATATCCAAAAGACAAATCTTTAACTTCTAGTAAAAATTTAGCAGTTGTTTCTTTATAATTAAAATTGAAACTTAAATTTGCTTCATAATTAATATCTTCTAATCTTTCCATTTTTTCTAAGATTTTAACTTTAGACTGTGCCAGTGTAGAAGTAGCTGCTCTTGCTTTATTTTTAGCAATAAATTCTTCTAATTCTTTAATCTTTTTATCTTGCGCTATTTTTTGTTTTTCGTGATTTTCAGCATTTGCAGAAATTTGATCAAAAAACTTTCTGGTACCACCTTTAATTATTAAAGCATTTTTTCTAATGATTCCTAGAGTATGAGTACAAACACTGTCCATAAAATCTCTGTCGTGAGTAATTAAAATAACTTCACCTACAAAAGATTTTAAAAAGTCTTTTAACCATCTAATTGACAAAATATCAAGGTAATTTGTAGGCTCATCTAATAAAAGCATACTTGGTTCTGTTAAAAGCAGTTTTGCTAAATTAATTCTAATCTGAAATCCACCCGAAAATGAATTTGGTTTTTTGTCTAAATCTTCCATAGAAAATCCCAAACCAAATAATATCTTTTCAGCTTTATAAATATCGTATTTATCATCTTCACTTAAAGCAAGTGCAGTTTCTTCAATAAGCGTTTTTTCTGTAAAATCGAAATACTGTCTCAATGTCCCTATTTTATAGTTTTTAGGGTATTTTATTTCACCATGATCTTGGTGTTCTTCACCTAATATTAGTTTAAACAGTGTAGATTTACCACTACCATTTCGGCCAACTAGACCTACTTTATCGCCTGCATTTAGTCTTAGGTTTAGGTCACTATAAAGTTCACTTGTTGGATAACTTTTTGATATATTGATTAATTCAATCATAACTCTCTTTTTGCTTTTATTTTGATTTGGGATTATATGATAGCAAGAGTTATATACATATAAATTAGCATAAGTATAGAGGCAAATATTTGTATATTGTGGTAATAATAATATATTTGAATGAATTCACTAATAAAAACTCAAGCTTACAAAAGTTTAAGTCGAAAATCAAAGGTGCCTGTCTCAATTAACACATTATTCCCAGTGATGAATCAAAAAGTGGAGATTCATCTCTGGGGTGTAAATTTTTGCTAATTATTTATAAACTATTGTTTCACCTTCTTTTATAACATTTAATATGTAGTCTTGTTTTTCACTGATTTTTTCAAACTTAGTAATAGGTTCTAAATACAAATCATAAGTAGAGTGATGAATAGGTAAAATATTTTTTGCTTTTGTATATAAAGAATATTCCAGCACATCAATTGCTTTCATACTTAACTGACCTAATGAACCATGAACACCTACATTACCCACGTGAGGAACTAGAATATCAATAGAAGAAAGTTTTGCTATACTTTTTTTTATTTCATCTGTTAAAAATGTGTCTCCGGTCCAATACAATGTTTTTTTCCAAGCTCCTTGTTTAAATTCAATGAAGTAGCCGTTTCCCTCACCTAAAATGGAATGTATATCTTTATTTTTTGAATGATGTGCTGCTACTGCTGTAATACGTATACTTGAATCATCAAAATTATAAATTTTTGTCTCATCTGCTTTAAGAACGATAGTATTTGTAAAACCCATTTTTAAAATAGTTTTTTTATCAAATAAAGGAATCAACATTTCTGTATCTAAAGGCAGTTTTTTTTGAGCTTTTTGATCAAAATGATCTTCATGTGCATGGCTTATTAATACTAAATCTATTTCTTGCGTATTTAAATTAATTTCATTTACAGTACTAGTAAAAGTTTTAAGATTTGGTCCTTTTTTCAAATCAAACATTTCATTTGGATTTCCCATAACAAATGCATCTTTACCAGTACCTAACATTGGGTCTGTTAATATCTTAAATCCATTAAAATCTATTAACATACTAGGGCCACTAATCCAAGTAATTTTTATGTTCTTATTTTTTATATCTTCTTTTGAAACATCCGAATAATTCATAGAACACCCAACAAGAATAAAACTAACACATATCAAGAATAATTTTTTTATCTTATTTTTCATAATATTTTCCTTTTTGATTTATTATTTTAATTTCTGCAGAAATTTATTTGACTCAAATATGCGAAAATTTAACATATTTATAAGTTCATGTCAAGTACTATACACAAAGGTATATAGGCACTAAAAGGATAGTAATGGCTGCAAAAAAACCAGTAAAAGAACAGTATAAATGTCCATTTGAATTGGCACTTAATCTTGTAAATGGAAAGTGGAAAGGCCTTGTATTATGGTTCTTGTTTCATGAAACAAGACGTTATGGCCAGATAAAAAAAGCTTATCCAAAAATCACACAAAAGATGTTAACTCAAACATTAAAAGATTTAGAAAAAAATAAACTAATTTCTAGAAAAGTGTATGCTCAAATCCCTCCAAAAGTTGAATATACTATTACAAAAGAAGGGAAAGAGCTCTACCCTATTTTTGAAATGTTATATAAATGGGGAGAAAAAATGTCTAAAACCTTAGATGTTGATATTGAAGAGAATAAAATAAAGTGCGAAATATAGGTCTATTGAAAATAAGGGGAGATAGGTAACTTCTTAATAAAATAATTTAATGCTGTTTGCCCCCATTCCCTTTATTCTTATAATAAAGAAGTTAAGATTCAATCCTAAGGCATACAGTTTTATTTGTTAACGTTATATAGCTACTATAGTAAAAAACATTAAAGTACTACAATGAAATTATTAATTAAATCCATTTTTATCTTAGCTGGTATATTTTTTAGCAGTTTTTTGATCTTCAAGTTTTCAGGAATTTTTACAATTGAAGATATTAAAAATATATTTGAAACTATTAAAACGCAAGATTCCTATATTTTAGGATTGTTAGTTATTTTTCTTTTGATTATTGATCTGTTTATTGCTATTCCAACAATGACTGTTATTTTATTGGCTGGGTATTTTTTAGGATTTAAACTGGCTATTATTTATGTTTTTTTTGGTCTTTTGTGCGCTTCTATGATAGGATATTTTCTCTCAAAAAAATATGGTGAAAAAGTTCTTAATAAACTTAGTTCTAATGAAGAACAGAAAAAAGAGATGAAAGAACTTTTTTTAAAACATGGAACAATAGTATTAATATTATCAAGAGCAGTACCAATGTTGCCAGAAATTTCAGCTTGTTTAGCAGGTACTTGTAAAATGCCTTTTAAAAGATTTTTGCTATTTTGGGCTTTAGGAACAATTCCTTATCTTAGTATCATTGTTTATGCAGGTTCTATTAGCGAAACAAACAATCCAATGCCTGCAATTTATGCGGCATTGTTTGTAACAGGTGCATTTAGTTTAGCATGGTTATATTTTATAAAAAAGAATAAATTATTAATATAGAGAGTTGCCACCTTAAAATCTAATAAAGTATTTACTATTTTAAAAAGAAATTTTATCTTTTATTCACATCGAAC
>JABSOM010000023.1 GCA_013215945.1 Campylobacteraceae bacterium | reverse complement strand
AACTGATAAAACTCTTTCTCTATATATTTTAGAGATTTCTTGAGAATCACCAACTAATAATGCTTTTGTAGAACACATAGCTGCACAAACTGGAACTTTACCTTCAGAAATTCTATTTTGACCATAAAGTTCTCTTTCAGTATGTGAGTTAGTTTGTTCAGGACCACCTGCACACATAGTACATTTATCCATAGCACCTTTTGTTCCAAAAGCACCATCTTGAGGGAACTGAGGAGCTCCAAAAGGACAGGCATATAAACAATAAGCACAACCGATACATTTTTCTTTACTATGAAGAACAATTCCGTCTTCTCTAATATAAAAACAATCAACTGGACATACTTGCTCACATGGTGCATCTGTACAATGCATACAAGCAATTGAAAGTGAGTATTCAAGTCCTTGAATACCCTCATTCATAGTTATTACTTTTCTTCTGTTAATACCTGCTGGTAACTCGTGCGCTTCCGCACAAGCTACCGAACAACCATCACAAGCAATACATCTTTGATCATCACAATAAAATTTTAATCTTGCATTTTCGCTCATATCAATTCTCCTACGCAAATTCTATTCGACATAATCCACCTTTTGTTTCAGGAATCTGAGTAATGATGTCATAACCGTAGTTAGTAACAGTATTCGCACTTTCCCCAACTGCAAATGGTTTTAAACCTTGTGGATATTTATGAGATAAATCTTCACCTTGGAAATGACCAGCAAAATGGAAAGGTAACCAAATTCTATCTTCAGAAACAGAGAAAGAATATTCAGCTTTAACTTTAATTTTTGTACCTTCTGGTGAATGAATCCACATCATTGAACCATCTCTAATTCCATACTCACCTGCTAAATCTGGATGAATTCTACAGAACATCTCAGGAGTTAAAGCAGCTAAATATTTACTTGCTCTATTTTCCATTCCAGCACCATTCATATTAACTAGTCTTGCAGTAACAAGATTAATTGGGAACTCTTTTGACCAATCTTTTTCATTTTGTTTAGATGCATACTGAGTATCAACTCTGTAATGATTCCCCTTATCTGCATAAGAAGGATATTCTTTAACTAAATCCTGTCTTGGAGAATGTAACGGTTCTCTATGAAGTGGAATAGCATCTGGGAACGTCCAAACTACTGCTCTTGCTTTCGCATTTCCATAAGGAGCCATTCCAGCTTCCATACATTTTTCAGCTATGATATTAGAAGTATCAACTTTCCAGTTTTTACCAATTCTTTTTTTCTCATCTGCTGTTAATTTAATACCAAGAGTTTTTTCAATATTATCTCTTGTAATTTCTGCATAACCATCTTTATTAGCTGAATTCTTAGGAGCTGATCCTTTTCCTGCTAATAAATCTACGCCATCATGTTCTAATCCGAATCTATTTCTAAATCCCATTCCCCCATCTTTAACAGATCTGTGAATGTTATATAAAATTGGTGAACCACCATGATTTTCTGTCCATACAGGCCAAGGTAAACCATAATACTCACCCTTCATCTCACCATATCCACGACCAGAAATCTGATCAAACATATGCCAATTATCAGTGTGTTTTTTAATTCTCTTAGCAGTCCAACCAGTTAAACCGATTGTTTTAATAATTCTTGCAATTTCATCACAAGCATCTTCTGGCCAAGTAAATTCTTTTTTATCTTCTCTAATTAACATTCCACGAGTATATTCGTCATAGAATCCTAATCTTTTTGCTAATTCAAACATAATGTTTTCATCAGTTTTAGATTCATACATTGGTTCAACTACTTTAGTTCTCCACTGTGCACTTCTATTTGTAGCAACAACTGTTCCAGATGTTTCAAACTGAGTTGCAGCTGGTAAAATAAACACGTCATCTTGTTTATCAGTTAAAATAGCAGCTTCATTTACAAAAGGATCAACAAGTACAATCATTTCTAAATTGTCTAAACCTTCTTTAACTTTAGCTTGCTGTGCAATTGAAGTAATACCATTACCCATTACAATAAGGTTTTTAAGATTAGTTCCACCGTTATGAATTTTATCATTACCGTTTTTACCATCTAAAACACCTGCCCACCATCTAGAAAGTGTGAAACCTTTTTTGTTCATCCATTCTTTAGCAGCAAATCTTCCTTTTAACCATTCATAATCCACGCCCCAAGACTTAGCAAAGTACTTCCATGAACCATCGCTTAAACCATAATATCCAGGTAAAGTATGTGATAAACAACACATATCCGTAGCACCTTGAACATTATCGTGACCTCTTAAAATATTAGTTCCACCACCTTCTTCACCCATGTTTCCAAGAGCTAATTGTAATATTGGAGCTAATCTTGTATTAGAAGATCCCACAGTATGTTGAGTTAAACCCATAGCCCAAATCAAAGTACCTGGAGTAGATTGCGCATATACTCTTGTAATTTGAATTAGTTGATCAGCAGGAATTCCTGTTACATCTTCAACTTTTTTAGGATTCCACTTTTTAGCTTCTTCCATAATTTCATCCATACCATAAACTCTATCATTAATAAAAGACTCGTTGTGCCATTTATTTTTGAAAATAAGATGTAACATTCCATACATAAATGGAATATCAGTACCTGGTCTTATTCTACAATAGTGATCTGCTTTCGCAGCAGTTTTAGTAAAAATTGGATCTACTACAATGATTTTGGCATTGTTTCGTTCTTTAGCTTTTAAAAAATGTCCAAATCCAACTGGGTGATTAACTGCAGGATTTGCTCCGAAAATAATAATTGCTTTCGCGTTTTGGATATCTCCAAGTGAGTTTGTCATAGCACCATAACCCCATGTATTCGCCACACCGGCGACTGTTGCACTATGTCAAATTCTAGCTTGATGATCTATATTATTTGTTCCGTAAAAAGCAGCAAATTTTCTAAAATAATATGCTTGCTCTGAGCTCATTTTTGCTGAACCTAAAAACATTGCAGAATCTGCACCCACTGTTTCATGAGCTGTTTTTAGTTTTGCAGCGATTCTGTCAAGTGCTTCATCCCAAGAGATTCTTTTCCACTTTCCTTTCGTTTTAACCATAGGGTGCTTTAATCTAACTTCTGATCGAACCATATCAATCATATCAGCACCCTTACAACAGTGACCTCCTAATGAGATCGGATGATCTTGAGCAACTTCTTGTCTTACCCAAACACCATTATGAACTTCAGCAATAATCCCACATCCAACAGAACAGGCATTACAGATAGTTTTTACTTTTGTTGAACCAGGAAAAGGATTTTTAATCTCTTCTTCTGATGCAGCTCTAGTAACTCCATCATTATTAGCTAAAGCATTTACAGCACCAGCAGCAGTTGCTATAGCAGCCATTTTTAAAAATGATCTTCTACCAACTTTTGCTTTCAGTGCATCATATGTACTAATTGACATATTCTACTCCTTAACTTTTATTGTTTGTTTTATAAAGCTTGTTTATAAAAATCTTCCCAAGCTTTAGTTTTTTTATAAAGAACTTCTTTTTTATTAGAATTCCCTATAACAACACCATTTGAATCAGCTTCATAAGAAGCTTTACTTGCATTAGCAGCTAAAGCGCTAGCACCAACAGCAGTGGCACCAAGGACAACAGCAGCTTTTTTAGCAAAATCTCTTCTTGATTTTTGCATTATTGATCCTTTTATATTCAGAAACATAAATTTTATGCTGCTGAAATAAATCAAAATAATTTGACTTACTTCAACAGCATAAAAACTTATTTACAGATCTTCTTCAACATCAAATGTTACAAATACTTCTTCTTCTTTTTCTTTATGTTTTTTAGGTCCGCTTGCTCTTAAAGCTTTGTTTCTTTTTCTTCTCTCAATTTCAACATCTGATAACTCTTCTGAGCAAGTACTTCTTAGAGGTCTCTCTCTTGGAGCTGGAAGTGATACTTCTAAATAAATTCTTTCAAACTCAATAAATGCTTTTAATAAAACAATTACATTTTTATAAATTTTTGCACTTTCATGTTCATATATTTCTTTTGAAAAATCATCTACAAAATCATTTAATATTTGATCGAAAATACAATGAGATGTATTTACATAAACTTCTTCACCTTCAGATATTAAAGTACAAAGCTCAGCTAAAACAGTAAAAATAAAACCAATATGATCTTCATAATCAGAGTATTTTTTTTCATCTCTTCTTATTTTTGTTTTTGCTAAAAAGTTTTGCATTTCTACTCTTTTTTTACCAGATTCTATATCTTCATCATAATAAGAAGCAGTAGTTCTAACAGTAGTAGTTTCAGGTGAGTGGAAAATATCATCAAATTCAAGCATAAGCTCAACATTTGAATCCATTTTCAAAGTATTTGATAATTCTTCAAATGCAATAGCTGTACTTGCATCTAATGGATTTTCTTTTAAAGTATTTATAAGTTCTATTAATTCTAAATATCTATTATTGTTTGATGAAAAAACAAAAAATCTTGAAAACATTGAATAGTATAATGCTCTTGCTTTATTGATTTTATTATCTTTCATTTTTATCCTTTAATTTCTTACCAAAAAATATTGGTAAAGTTTTCTTGACCTAATTGTAAATTCTTATACTTTAAAGAAACCTTAATTACTATTTAGACTTGCTTTATAGTAGTACTCTTAAGTCTTATTTATACAAAAAGAAACACAGTTTTTTAGGTAAAAAATACTTATCCATTATGAGAGCTTTTATCAATTAGTTTTTTGTAGTTTTTATACATGCCTAATTTTCATTAATGTAAAAATATGCATATTTTGCATATTAAAAACTATTCTTAAACTAATCTAAAAATTTTAATGAAGATAATGATTAGAAGCTTATAAAAAGGTAAATTTTGAAATTCATTATTTTTTTTAAGATTTTGGAGAAAAAAAATGCTTCTTTTTTTATAAAATTTGTCATTTTTTATACTTTAGATTTTCAAAGAAGAATAAGAATCAAAAATTTTAAGTTTAAATCTTTTTTTAATCTATACATAAATACTATGAATTGAGTTAAATAATAGTATTTAATTGATTTTTTATTTATTAAATAGATTGGATTTTTATGAATAATTAATATCAAATTATTAGAAGTTTTGTGAAAATAAAAAACCTTTTCTCTTTCGAGAAAAAGTTTTAAATTTACAATTTTTTGTCTTTTTTTAATTCTTTATAAAAAGAACTATGAAGGATTTCAACTTCTTCTTCTTCTTTATATCCAGTGATAATACTATGAATCGCGCCTTTAATTGCAAATACTGACATATATACATGTGTTAAGAAAAGTGCTAATACAGCAAGTCCTAAAGCATTATGTAATATCGCAGATCCTCTTAAAAGATCGATTTGTGTTATTAAACTAGCTACAAAATCAATTTTGAAGTCTTGGAAGTACATAATTGCACCTGTTAGAATCATCAAAAATCCACCTAATGTTGCTATCCAATACCACATCTTTTGACCTGCATTAAATTTTCCAGCTGGAACTGGGTCGTTTCTTTTATATAAGTATCCACCTAAAATCATCATCCATTTAATATCATCTGATGTTGGTAGCATATCTTTTAACCACATAAAAAACATTGGAACTATTGAAACTATAAATAAAAGTGTTGAAATTG
>JABSOM010000022.1 GCA_013215945.1 Campylobacteraceae bacterium | reverse complement strand
TGTGATATTTTAGATGATATTTCAAATACTAAATTACAAGAAAAAATTAAAGAAGAAGTAAAAGTTCTTGCTTCTAACTTTGTAATTTATACTCAAAGTACGTACTAAAGAAAACAATAGCAGGGAAACCTGCTTGATTAAAATATAAAGGTTTGTTATGGAAATCAAAGGTAATAATTTTATTAAGAATGTACAAATCAAACAGGAAAAAGATCAAATTCAGCAGCGTTTAGATGAAATTGAGCGAGCAAATCCAAGTATGCAAGAAAGTTCTGCTTTTCAAAATGAAATGAATAATATTGATATAGAAGAAAAAGAACTGGGTGATATTATGTTAGATAACCAAGCACCTAGAACACAAAGCGCAAATAAAAAGAAATACATAGTATTGGGTTTAATTCTAATAGTATTGTTTTTATTAACCATAGTAACTATAAGATTATTAAGTTCAAATGACTCAACAGACAACTCTTTTGTAGAACCTATTCAAGAAGAAATTTCACAAGAAGAAGTACTTAATAATGATAATATTGAAGAACAATATCAAAAAATAATTAATCAAAAACTTCAAAGTATTAAAGACAAAAACATTAAATTAAATGACTCTATTAATATTGAAAAAACACAAGCCGATGAAATAAAATTGGTAAAAAAAATCGATGAAGTTGAAGTAAAAAAAGTACTAGAAATCAAAAAAGAAATTATGGAAATAAAAGAAGAAAAAGTTTTTGTTCCAAAAGTAAAAAAAGTTGTTAAAAAAGTACTTAAAAAAGCACCTGTCAGCAAACCTTCTGGTTATTTTGTACAAGTAGGATCCTTTACGAAACAGCCTTCATTAAAATATTTAAACAATATCACTGCACAAGGATATGAATACAGATTGTATGAAGTACTTGTAAAAGGAAAAACCTTTACTAAAGTATTAGTAGGCCCATATAACAATAGAAACGATGCAAAAGCCAATTTAAAATCAATTCAAAACAAACTAAAAAGTTCTGGTGCGTGGATTATAAAGATATAAAATACAAAGAAGATAAGAATGAATAAAATATATACTAAAACCTTGTTTTTAGATCAATTTACGCCCGTTTCTATTTATGCTAAGATTAAAAAACTTTATGAAAATGAAATTACATTTCTTTATGAAAGTACTATTAATTCAAGCGTAGGAAATTACTCTTATATTATTATAGGAGCAAGAGAACGTATTTGGCATATTAAAAATAAAAGTTATTTTTTAAATGAAGAAGGTATAAAAAAAGAAGTTGATTCTAACCCTTTGAAATTTTTACAAAATTATTACAAAAACTTTGATAAAGAGTTTTACAAAGAACAATCTTCTAAATTAGGTATTGGTCTAATTGATGGTTTTATTGGAAATGTGGGTTATGATATGGGAAAAGAGTTTGAACCCTCTTTAAAGCCTTTTATGGATGATTTAGAAGATGAATTAAATATTCCTGATTTGGATATGATACGACCAAAAATCATTTTGGGATTTTCGCATAAAACATCAAAACTTGTAATGATTACGTCTGTTAAATCTTGTGAAAACGACTTAGAGAAAATCGAAGCAGAACTTTCTTCTTCTTACTCTTTCACGCCATTAGGAAAAGCCAGCATTCAAAATGAAGGCGAATTTGCTTTTTCTAAAGAAAAATTCTTTGAAATGGTAGCTACGTGTAAAGAAAGAATCAGAGCCGGTGATGTTTTTCAGATTCTTATGTCAAATCGTTTTACGCAAAAAGCAAAAGTAGATCACTTGAGTTTTTACAGAGCGCTAAGGTCAAAAAACCCAAGTCCTTATTTGTTTTTTCTGCAATATGAAGATTTTTCAATTGCAGGAAGTAGCCCTGAAGTAATGATACGTTTAGTAGATGGGCATATGTTATTACGTCCTATTGCAGGTACAAGAAAAAGAGGAAAAACGCTTGAAGAAGATTTAGAACTTGAAAAAGAACTTTTAAGCGATCCAAAAGAGAGAGCTGAGCATATTATGTTGGTTGATTTAGGTAGAAATGATGTAGGTCGCGTTGCAAAAACGGGAAGTGTTAAAGTAAGTGATTTAATGCGTATTGAAAAGTATTCTCATGTAATGCATATTGTTTCTGATGTGGAAGCTATAATTGATACACAATACGATATGTTTGATTTATTTCAAGCTACTTTTACAGCAGGAACTATGACAGGGGCTCCTAAAATAAAAGCCATGGAGTTAATTGCCAAGTTTGAAGGAATAAAAAGGAACTTTTATTCTGGTTCAATTGCGTATTTTGGTTTTGATGGAAATATGGATTCTGCTATTACCATACGAACCACATTTTTAACAAAAGATACAATCATTTTTCATGCAGGGGCTGGTATTGTTGCGGATTCTGTGCCTGAAATGGAATACCAAGAAGTACATAATAAACTTGCTGCAAATATTGCAACGCTGAAAGATTTATCTTAAATAAATTTTTAAAAGAAAAGGAAAAAAATGGAACTAGGTGTAAATATTGATCATATTGCAGTACTAAGAGAAGCAAGAGCTATTAATGACCCAAACCCACTAGATGCGCTAAGTATTTGTAAATTTGCAGGTGCTTCTCAAATAACGATACATTTAAGAGAAGACAGAAGACATATTCATGATGATGATGCCGCTGCTATTATAAAACACTCTACTTTACCTGTAAATTTAGAATGCTCAATAAATGAAGATATTATAAACATAGCTTGTGATTTAAAACCAGCACGTGTAACCTTAGTTCCTGAAAACAGAGAAGAAGTGACCACTGAAGGTGGATTGGATTTAAAAAGTAACTTTGTTAAAATTAAAAAAGCCATCAAAACCTTACATGAACATGAAATCGAAGTTTCTTTATTTATTGATCCTAGTAAAGAAATGATACAATTATCAGAAGAGTTATTAGTAGAATGGATTGAGTTGCATACGGGAAGTTTTGCAAATATTTATGCCATGTTACATGGAAACTTAGCCAATTCGCATCACAGTATAAAAGAATTAGAACTTCCAAGAAATGATTTAAAAATCAGACTTCAAAAATCAATTAATTCTATAATAAAAGCTTCTAAACAAGCACATAAATTAGAACTAAAAGTAGCAGCTGGACATGGATTAAACTATCAAAATGTACAAGAGATTTCAAACATCGCTTATATTGAAGAACTAAATATTGGGCAAAGCATAATAGCACGTTCTGTATTTTCTGGTTTGCACAAAGCAATTATTGATATGAAAGAACTTATAAAAAGCCAAGCATAAAAGAGTAATTATGGAAAGTGTTAAAAAGAAAATTGCAATTTCAGTTGGAGATTTAAATGGAATTGGTATACAAATTATTTTATCGCAACATGAAATAATATCAAACTTATGCCAACCCATTTACTGTATTAATAAAAAAATGTTAGAACAAGCAAGTTTTTTGTTAAATATTCCTATTCCTGATAATTTTGTTTTACATGAAAGCAAGGGGGAATTTAAAATAAAACCCTCCTGTGTATCTAAAAAAGCGGGATTATATTCTTATGTTTCTTTTTTAGATGCTATTAGCCTTAGCAAAAACAAAAAAACCCATGCATTAGTAACTTTACCTATTAATAAAGAATCCTGGAACAAAGCAGGTATTACGTATAAAGGTCATACAGAAGTATTAAGAGATATATTTGGACAAAATGCTATTATGATGTTGGGTTGCGAAAAAATGTTTGTATCTTTGTATACAGAACATATGTCATTAAAAGATGTTATAAAAGAAATTAAAACAAAAAAAATATTAACTTTTTTACTTAATTTTTATGAATGTGTAAAAAGTGATAATATCGCCGTATTAGCATTAAATCCACATGCAAGTGATAATGGTGTTTTAGGAAATGAAGAAAAGTACATAATAAAAGCCATAAAAAAAGCAAATCTTATACTTAAAAAAGAAGTATTTAAAGGACCCTTAGTTCCAGATACTGCTTTCTCTCCATCTAATAGAGCGAACTTCACTTATTATGTTGCTATGTATCATGACCAAGGATTAATTCCTTTAAAAGCTCTGTATTTTGATGAAAGTATTAATATATCATTAAACTTACCCATCAAAAGAACTTCAGTAGATCATGGAACTGCTTTTGATATTGCGTATAAAAACAAAAAAATAAACAGCAAATCTTATATCAATGCTGTAAAAGAAGCTATAAGATAAATGAAAACGCTGGAAGCTTGTTATGAATTAAACTTCTCAAAAGTTAATTTTTTAGAGAGAAAAACAAGAATAAAAGACAATTATACTTTATTAATAGGTCCTCCAAAAGCAGGAAAAAGTTTTCTTATATATGATTATTTAAGCACAAAAATAGAAAGTTCTTATTTATATATTGACTTTGAGAATTTTAAAAATACTCAAATAAATAAAAATGATTTGGACATTTTTCTTACAGAAAATAAAATAAAAATACTTGTATTGGAAAATTTTAATTTTGATTTTGAACTACCTGTTTGCGAAAGCATTATTATTACAAGTGCTGTAAAAACACAATATAAAAATTATAAAAGTTTATTTTTAATGCCATTGGATTTTGAAGAGTATTTATTGCATGAGCACAAACATCAAAATACAACAGGGGCTTTTAATCAGTTTTTAAAATTTGGGAATATTCCACAACTTATTCATACTGAAGAGTTTTCAAAAGAACAAAATCTTCAAAATATACTTAAACTTTATGCGAAAAATGAAACAGAAATTAATATTTTAAAACTTTTATTTTCAAATATTGATGAAAAAAAATCTATTTATCAACTCTATTTAGTAATGAAAAAAGAATACAAAATCTCAAAAGATAAATTTTATGAATATTGTAAAAAATATGAAGATAATCTTTTAATATTTTTTGTAGAAAAATACGGACAAGAAAAAGCAGTTAAAAAACTTTATTCCTACAATCATGCATTTTTACCTGCTATTTCACATAATAAAAAATTCAAAAATGAATTCTCAAATATGATTTTTTTAGAATTATTCACGCGTTATAAACAAATATATTATTTAGATAATATTGATTTTTATTTACCACAAAATAACTCTGTAATTTTATCTATTCCTTTTTTCAATCCTTTTTTAATTAAAAATCTGCAAAAAAAGCTCTCTCTTATTATTAAAAAGTATGATTTAAAAGAAGTATTTATTATAACGATTGGAAATACAGAACATTTTACGGTTGAAAATTTAGACATCCAAGTTTTGCCTTTTTATGAATGGGCAGTACAGTAAAACATAAATCTTATTTTGCTTAATTAAGGCTTTATCTTAATTTTGCTATTATTGCAAAATTATTATAAGGATACCTATGAATAATAAAAGAGTACTTGTTAAATTTTCAGGTGAAGCACTCGCAGGCGATGCAGGATATGGTATTGATACAAAAATATTAAATTATATATCAGAAGAAATTAAAGAATTAGTTGACAATGGCATCCAAGTTGGGATAGTTATTGGTGGTGGAAATATTATTAGAGGTGTTACTGCTGCTGCTGATGGTGTTATTAAGAGAACAAGTGCGGATTATATGGGTATGTTAGCAACTGTTATAAATGGCGTTGCTATGCAAGAGGCATTAGAGCATATTGGTTTAAAAGCAAGATTACAAACAGCTATAAAAATGGAACAAATTGCAGAATCTTTTATTGTAAAAAGAGCGCAAAGACACTTAGAAAAAGGTCGAGTGGTTATTTTTGCAGCAGGAACTGGTAATCCTTATTTTACAACAGATACAGCTGCTACTTTACGTGCAAATGAAATTGGTGCGTGTATGTTAATAAAAGCTACCAAAGTAGATGGAATTTATAATAAAGATCCAATGAAATATAATGATGCTGTTAAATTAGATGTGGTATCGTATGATCAAGCATTAGAAGACAATATAAAAGTTATGGATGATACAGCTATTGCATTAGCAAAAGAAAATAATCTTCCAATTGTGGTTATGAATATGAATGAAAAAGGAAACTTATTGAAAATCATCCAAGGTGATTATTCTAAGTGTTCTGTAGTAAAAAATTAAAGGATTAATATGAGACTAGAAGAAAGAATTTCAAATGCATTAGAAAAAGTTGACAATGACAGATATATCTTAGCATTAGCTGTAGGTCAAAGAGCAGATGAATTAAGCAAAGGTGCTAAACCTTTATTAGAAAAAAATACTTTAAACATGAAATATACTGATATAGCAATTGATGAAATAGCTACTGGTTTATTAGTAATTGATGGATTAGTTGACAAAAAATAATTTCAATTAATATCTAAATTTAATACTAAGGCTTAGAACGTGGATGCATTTATCAAAAAAATTGGGCTTATCTCTACAATTGATGATGCACTTAAAGCCTTAGAAGAACAAATAGAATTAAGCCCAAAACTTAAAGAGATTCTCAAATTTTCAATAAAAGCCCATGAAGGGCAAAAAAGAAAAAGTGGACAACCTTATATTATTCACCCAATCTTAGTAGCCTGTATAGCTGCTAATTATTCTAATGATGAAGATATAGTAGCAACTGCTTTAATGCATGATGTGGTTGAAGATACAAAATACAATCTGGATTTCGTACGAAATCAATGGGGCGATGAAATTGCTCATATGGTTGATGGTTTAACCAAAATTGATGAAATAAGAGAACATGAACTTATTCCTTCATCTACTAATACAAAACTTATGTCCTCCGCACTTACTTTTAGAAAAATGTTGATAGCTTCTATTGATGATCCACGAGTTTTAGTTGTAAAATTATGTGATAGATTGCATAATATGTTAACCCTTGAAGCTTTAAGTCCTGAAAAACAACTTCGAATTGCTGAAGAAACTATGGTAGTTTATGTCCCAATTGCACACAGACTTGGTATTTCTTCTATCAAAAATGCCCTTGAAGATTTGTCTTTTTTATATATTTATCCCAAAGAATACAAAAAAATTGATGATTTCATTCAAGAACATGCCCATAAAATAACGGTTACTTTTAATGAATTTATATCTTCTACTAAAAAACTATTGGAAAAAAATGGTTATGAAGACGGTAAAATTGTAATCAAATCAAGAATTAAACATTATTATTCTATTTATTTAAAAATGCAAAGAAAAGGTGTCAATATTGATGAAGTATTAGACCTTTTAGCAATAAGAATTATGGTTGAAAATGAAATTGACTGTTATAAAATAATGGGTTTTATGCACCTTGAATACAGACCTCTAATTGCACGTTTTAAAGATTATGTTTCAACACCTAAAGAAAATGGTTATCAAACCATTCATACCACTGTTTTTTATAATTCTAAAATTCATGAAGTACAAATACGAACCTTTGATATGAATAAAGTTGCAGAATATGGAATTGCTGCGCATTGGAAATATAAAGGTGGAAATAAAAAAGGTCCAAATTTAAACTGGCTTAAATCACTTGAATACTCAAATGAAAATGTAGAAGAGTTTTATCATGAAGCCAAACAAGAGTTTTTTTCTGAAGAAATAGTAGTTTATTCACCTAAAGGTGGAATTTTCACCCTTCCAAGAGGTTCAACTGCTTATGATTATGCTTATATGATTCATACTGATGTTGGAAATAAAGCCAGTGAATGTTATATAAATAAGGTTAAAAAACCTCTTTTAACAGAACTACACAGTTCTGATATTGTTTCGATTAAAACGCTTGATCATGATATTCCCAGATGTTCATGGGTAGATATGGTTATAACTAGCAGAGCAAAAAAACAAATTAAAATTTTATGTTCACATAGAGAAAAAGAATTAGATGAATTAACAGGTGCTAATATAATTAATACTATTTTTTCACGATACAAAGAAAATATAATAGAAGCGTATCCAGTAAGTTCTTTACAGAAAATTCCACTTGATTTGTCTTATTTAAAAAATGTTAAAAAAACCATTGAAAAAAATATTAATAAAAAAGCGGGTTTTGTAACAATGTTTAAGATGTTTACCTCAAATTTAAAAGCCTATAAATTTGATAATGTTTTGCTTACTTCAAACTTTACAATTTCTAGTATAGAATTTGATCACTGCTGTCATCCAAAAATTGGAGATGGTATTGTTACTTTTAAAGAAGGTACAAAAGCAATTATTCATCATAAAATGTGTGATAAAGCCTACAATAAAATAAAAAATAAAGATCAAATGTTATACGCGCAATGGATGGGTGATACCTATTATACGTATAAAATGCTGGTTTCTTTACCTAATAATAAAGGCGAGTTAGCCAAATTATTAAGTTATATGTCTAAATATGATCTTTATATTTTATCTATAGAGTATGGAAGAGAAAAACATTCTTACAGACAATACTGTGATATTGAATTTGAAATCAATGACCCTAATATTGAAAAAGTAAGAAGTTTTATTGAAAAAAAATCAAAAGTAATTGATTTTTTCTCTAAAAAAGATGCATACAAATAATTGACATTTTATTACTTTAATACTATTTTATGTAGTTTTTATAAATACTAAAGCAACGCATAGATGTAGCAAATTACGAATTGTTTAAACATAATATCAGTTTAATGATTACATAGTATAATATCACACTTATTAAAAGAGGTTATATGGAAAATAAAATAAAAGAAGCGTTAGCTGAAATTAAAAGAGGTTCTTTTGAAATCATTGATTTTGAACGAATTGAAAAACTAATAAAACAATTTTATGAAACAGGTAAAAACTATTATGTAAAAGCAGGTTTTGATCCAACTGCTCCAGATTTACACTTAGGACATACTGTTTTAATACAAAAATTAGCTACATTCCAAAAATTTGGAGGAATTGTTCAATTTTTAATTGGAGATTTTACTGCAACTATTGGCGACCCAACAGGGAAAAGCGAAACCAGAAAAGTATTAAGTGAAGAACAAGTATTAGAAAATGCAGAATCTTATAAAGAACAAGTATTTAAAATACTGGATCCAGAAAAAACACAAGTAATGTTTAATTCAAAATGGCTAAAAGAATTAGGTGCAGGGGGAATTATTAATCTTGCATCCAACCTTACTGTTGCTAGAATGTTAGAAAGAGATGATTTTTCAAAACGTTATGCTAAACAAGCACCAATAGCCGTAAGTGAATTTATGTATCCTTTATTACAAGGTTATGATTCTGTTGCTATGAATACCGATATTGAGATTGGAGGTACGGATCAGAAGTTTAATTTACTAATGGGAAGAACCTTGCAAAAAGCCTATAATTGTAAAAAACAGCAAGCAGTATTAATGATGCCAATTTTAGAAGGTTTAGATGGGGTTAATAAAATGTCTAAATCCTTAAACAATTATATAGGCGTTACAGATGAAGCAAATGATATGTTTGGAAAAATACTGTCTGTATCGGATGAATTAATGTGGCGATTTTATGAATTGTTGTCACAAAAATCTATTCAAGAAATAAAAGATTTACAAGTGGGCGTGAAAAACAAAAGTTTGCATCCTAAAAAAGTCAAAGAAGATTTAGCTATGGAACTGGTTGAAAAGTATCACGGAGAAGGAAGTGGTCTAAAAGCAAAAGAAGAATTTGAAAAAATATTTACGAAAAAAGATATTCCTAGCGAAATGGCTGAATTCACTTTTGAACATGGAGCATGGATTTGTCAAGTATTAGTAGACAGTAATTTGGTTAAATCTACATCTCAAGCAAGACGTGATGTTAAAGCCAATGCAGTTTCTTTAAATCAGAAAAAAATCTCTGATGAGAAATTAAATTTAGAAAAAGGCGAGTACATTTTACAAAAAGGTAAAAAAAGTTTCGCTAGAATTATAATAAAGGGCTAATTTTGAAAATAGGTAAATATGAAATAAAACATCCTATATTCCAAGGTGGAATGGGTGTCGGTGTAAGCTGGGATCAGTTAGCTGGTACGGTAAGTAAAGAAGGTGGGCTTGGTGTAATATCTGCTGTTGGAACTGGTTATTATGAAGACAGAGCTTATGCTGAAAAACTAGTACGTGGTAAACCAAAAGATGCATTAAACTTTTATTCAAAAGAAGGTTTAACAGCAATTATTCGTAATGCAAGAAAAATATGTGGAGATGCTCCTATAGCATGTAATGTACTGTATGCATCCAACGATTATGGAAGAACAGTTACAGATGCCTGTGAGGCAGGAGCAAATATGATTATTACGGGAGCTGGTCTTCCTACTAATATGCCAGAATTTACAAAAGATTATCCTGATGTTGCGTTAATACCTATCGTTTCATCAGCACGAGCTTTAAAATTAATTTGTAGAAAATGGAAGCGTTATAATAAACTTCCTGATGCTGTTATTGTTGAAGGTCCTTTAAGTGGAGGACATCAAGGTTTTTCTTATGAACAATGTTTTCAAGAAGAATTTCAACTTGAAAATATCATTGGTCCCGTTATTGAAGAAGCAAAAAATTGGGGTTCTATGCCTATTATTGCAGCAGGTGGTATTTGGAACAAAGATGATATTGATAAATACCTTGCTATGGGCTGTACGGGTGTTCAAATGGCAACACGTTTTATTGCAACGTATGAATGTGATGCTCATGCAAATTTTAAGAAAATACTTTTAAATGCAAAAGCAGACGATATTAAACTTTTTAAATCTCCTGTTGGTTTACCAGCACGTGGTGTTAAAACACAATTGCAATTCTCAATTGAAGAAGGAACAGCTCCTAAAGTAGTTTGTATTTCTAACTGTGTTGCACCTTGTCATAGAGGGGTTGAAGCAAAAGCAGTAGGTTATTGTATTGCAGATAGATTATCATCTGCTTATAATGGCGATGAAGAAACTGGACTATTTTTTACAGGAGCAAATGGTTATAAAATTGATAAAATCATTTCTGTAGCAGAACTTATGGAAAAACTCACCAAAGGAGAATAAATTTTACGAAGTTTTATTCTTCTAATATTATTATTTGCCAGTACTAATCTACTGGCATCCAACCTAAGCTATAAATATTCTAATTTAAAAATGTCCTATTTAAGGGCAGTTTTAAGTTCAGATATTAAAAAAGAAGAAAAATACCTCAAAGAGCTTATATTTGTTGGTAAAAAACTGCAATACAATACCACTAAGTACCAAAATGAACTGAAAAAAATCAATACAAAAAAAACTTCTGTTAAAAAAACAAATCTTAAAAAATCTCCTATAAAAAAACCTGCAAAAAAAATACAAAAATACAGTAAATCAAGCTACAGCATAAAATCTGTTTATACAAAAAACAATACTATAGTTATCTTATTTAACAAAAATATTACCAATAAGTATTTGACATTTTTTGAATTGCATTATAAAAAACTTTCAAAAGATGTATTTGATATTAAAGGGAATTTTAAAGATGCAAAACCCAGTAAACTAAATATCAAAGGAATTGATAGAATTAGTATAGCTCAGAATCAAAAAGATGTTCTAAGAATTGTTTTATCTCATAAAAAAAATCTAAAAACTACTTATATTTTTAATAAAAGATCTATAATTATAAAAATACACAATCTATCATTAACACGAGTAAGTCCAGGTATTTCTAAGATTATAAAAAACAAATACTATATTAACAAAAACAAAGTCATTGTTATAGATGCAGGACATGGAGGGAAAGATTCAGGTGCAGTAGGTCCTTATAAACGATATGAAAAACACAGCGTTTTAAAAGTATCAAAATATCTCTACACTTATTTAAAACAAGAAGGCTATAAAGTTTATCTTACAAGAAATAAAGATAAGTTTATAAAAGTTAATAATAGAACTGTTCTTGCAAATAGAAAAAAAGCGGATATATTTATCTCAGTACATGCAAATTCTGTTCCCAAAAGTAAAGCACATAGAATAAGTGGAATTGAGACTTTCTTTTTAAGTCCCGCAAGAAGTGAAAGAGCCAAAAGAGTTGCAGCAAAAGAAAATCGCTCAGATTTAAGGAAAATGAATTATTCATCTAAGAATTCATTTTTAACCGTTTTAAACAGAAGTAAAATCACAGCATCTCAAAAGCTTGCCATTGATGTACAAAAAAATATCTTATATAACGTAAGAAAATCATATAACAAAGTAAATGATAGTGGAGTAAGAGAAGGTCCCTTTTGGGTCCTGGTAGGGGCTCAAATGCCATCTATATTGGTAGAAATTGGATATATTTCTCATCCTCTTGAGAGTAAACGTTTGTACTCCAGAGATTATCAAAAAAAGATGGCAAGAGGAATTGCAAATGGAGTTAATGCTTATTTTGCAAAAAATCCCTAATATCTCTCATTATGTACATTTGTTTATCCCTTATTAAAGGTAAATCATCTAAAGAAAAGAATTTTACTTTTTGATTTTCCCAGGATAAAAAATTATCTAATAGTTTATCATCAATAAATTTATCATCCATATCTACAATACAAGACGATTCAACCAACCAAATCCCTACATCTTTTTCTTCATTTAACTGTTCAAAATATTCTTCAAAATATTGTTTTTTTACATAAAGAGAGCTTTCTTCTTCCACTTCTCTTTGCGCACAGGTTTTTTCTTCTTCATTCTTAAGTACTACACCTTTTAAAAATCCCCAAGAATCTTTACTTGTAACACCCTTACATAAAAGTACTTTTATACTTTTTTTACTTATTTTATAAATACATAAACCATAGGCTTTTTTATGATCACTGTTCATAGTTCTCCAAAATACATTATAATATCATTTTAAATTCTTAAAGAAAGTATATGAAATTATTAATTATAAAAAGTTGAATTGTCTGTAATTAAAATGAAATACTTTAATTACTTGAAGTATTTTTATAGAAAATAAAATATGCTAAAATTATCCAGAGAAAAAAGGGCAAAAGAATTGAAAGTTCAGGCAATAAAATACCTCCAAAGGTAAGTTTATGCAACATAAAGAAGATTCCCCAAACAATTAAGGTCCCAAAAATACTAAAAGTAGTAAATGCAGTAAAAGAGAAGGTTCTTGCATTTGCTTTTGCAAAAGAAAAAACCAATAAAAGTAAAGGCATTACAAAAAATATACCAACCACTTCATAATATAAAGAAGCCCGTACTTTTAGAGTACTTATATCTTGTTCTTTTAATAAAACCAAAGCACTTAAAGCATCTAAAATAGAAAATTTTGATTTTGATTCATATACATTATCAAGAATTTTTGGTTTAAAACCTTCAAGAGTATGCAAAAACTTCTCATATCTTACTTCGATTTTTGAACTTTTCCAATCAATATTAAGAGGTTTACTTAGTATTTTTGCATCCAATACATACCATTTATTATTTTGAAAATAGGCACGCTCAGCCACTATACTTTCAACAATATCTCTTCCTTGAAGTTTATAAATATGTATTCCTATGGCTTTTTTTTCTAAGGGGTATAGTTTTTTAAAATACACAAAATAATCATTATACTTTAAAAAAATATCTGCTTTAGAATTTGTAAAATATTCATTTTTAACAATTTTTCCTTTTTGTTCATAAGAATAAGCTAAAGGAGTTGCTTGTAATAAAAATAAAATACTTAATAAAAAAAATGACACACGCATAATGGGTTGATAAATATATTTTTCTTTAGTACCTAAAGAATAGAATGCCACCAATTCATTGGATTTAATAAATACTACTAAAGTAAGTATCCATGCAAAAACTAAGGATAATGGAAGAGTAAGTGTTAGGGTGAAAAAACCATTATATAATAAATACAGCAGTTGTAAATTAGCAGATTCTGGGAGTTTTTTAAAATTTTGTAAAAAATCTAAACCTACAAAAAATAGTTCTAAAGAAACCAAAATAATGAAAAAGTTTTTTAAAAATTTTGTTAAAATATATTGTGTTATTAAGCTCATTTTACTTCATTGTGAATTTGGATTTTACTTCCACTAAAGGCAATGTTTTTATAGCCTCAATAGCTTTGATAATATGAACTATTATATCCTCTAAAGTATTTAATTCTACTTTTGAAAAATTAGATAAAACATAATTAGCAACATCAATTTTATTAGCTGGTTTTCCAACCCCTACTCTAATACGAATATATTCTTTTCCAATATGTGCATCTAAAGATCGTAATCCATTGTGCCCACCATGTCCACCACCTATTTTAAACTTAACCGTTCCAAAAGGTAAATCAATATCATCATGAATAACAATAATATCTTCATTTACAATATTATAATAAGAGGCAATAGCTTCTATACTTTGTCCTGAATTATTCATAAATGTTTGTGGTTTTGCAAAAAGTGAATTTGAAGATTTTATAAGTTGGGCTATAAAATTTGATTTATTGATAGTTGTTTTAAGACTTAGGTTTTTAGTTATTTCATCAATAACTAAAAAACCTATATTATGTCTTGTAAGTTCGTACTTACTACCTGGGTTTCCAAGGCCTGTTATTAAAAACATTATTTTGCGTTAATAACACCTACAACTGGAACTCTAGGATCTAAATAACAATCAACATTAGCTGGCATTTTCATATCTCTAACTAAGATTGAATGACCATTATCTAAAGCAGATACTTCTAAATTGAATACTTCTGGTAAGTTTTCAACAGTACATTTAACAGGAATTCTTTTTTTATGAACAATAAATAAACCTTTATTTTTCAATCCAATAGGAGTTCCTGACGTTGTAACTGGTACTGAATAATTAGTTCTAACACCAGGTTGAGCAACCATTAAATCAACATGTAATAAATCTGAAGTCATTGGATGTTTTTGATATTCTTTAACAACCACTTTGTATACAGTTCCTGCAACACTTACTTCAAATACAATATTTTCTTTAGCTCTTAAAGCTTTAATAAATTCATTTCTTTTAAAAGCTGCAGAAATATTTTCTAAACCTTTACCATAAATATTAGCAATTAAATAACCATCTTTTCTCAGTTGTTTAGTTGCTAGTCTATGCATACTATCTCTTACGATACCCTCTAACATATTAATCCTTTTGTTTTAAATTAGTGGCGCATGATACTTAAAAGATACTAAGAGTTAGTTGAATTATGGGAAAAGACGTAAGAACTACTGTTTTTTTATATTTTTAATATAAAAAAAGATAGATGCAATTTCGTCATTGGTTAAAAAATACGTAGGCATGATCAAAGATTCACTTTTTTTTGCTTGTAAGACTTTTTTAAAGTCGACAAAAGAGAGTTTATTAATTGCGGGAACAATTATTTGTTGTTCTTGGTCATTTTTGTCCAAATATATTGCAAGAACTACTTCTTTTGAAGCACCCTTATGGCATTTAATGCACCCAATTCCTCTTGGGTTTTTATACAACATTGCACCATATTCATATTTGGTAATAAAAGAAGTATCTAATTCATCACTTAATAAAAAAGTACTTAAAATAAATAATAAACAAAGCTTCAACCTTAACCTTTATATAAATGACTTTTGGCTATTATAGCCAAGAAATAGGAATTAAAATAAAAAGTAAATCAAAAGGCCAAAACACAATGATTATTCTAGATGGAAAAGCGTTATCTAATAAAATTAAAGATGAAGTCAGAAATGAAGTAAATGCACTTCAAAAAAGTGAACAAATTACTCCAGGTTTAGCTGTATTATTAGTAGGAGCGGATCCTGCAAGTGCTGCTTATGTTGGTATGAAAAGCAAAGCGTGTAGAAAAGCAGGAATTTATTCTGTTGTACATGAAATGCCTTCTACTATTACACAAGCCAATATTTTAGATACTGTTCATATGATGAATTTAAATCCAAATATTGATGGTATTTTGGTTCAACTTCCCTTACCTAAACATGTAGATACTACTGCCATTTTAGAAGCCATTGATCCAAGAAAAGACGTAGATGGTTTTCATGCCTATAATATTGGTAGAGTAACTACAAAACTGGATGCTTTTATACCAGCAACTCCTTATGGGGTAATGGAATTATTAAAAGAATATGATATTAAAATAAAAGGACAAAATGTTTGTGTTATTGGCGCTTCAAATATTGTTGGAAAACCAATGGGGACTTTGCTTTTAAACGAACATGCAACCGTTACTACTTGTAATATTGATACAAAAAACTTAAAAGAACATACGCTTTTAGCTGATATTATTTGTGTTGGGGTTGGGGTTGTTAATTTAATTACTAAAGATATGGTTAAAGAAGGCGTAATTATTGTTGATATTGGAATCAACCGTCTAGAAGATGGTAAGCTTGTTGGGGATGTAGATTATGAAAATGTAAGTAAAAAATGTTCTTACATTACACCAGTACCTGGAGGAGTAGGACCTATGACTATTGCTATGTTATTAAAAAATACTCTTAAAGCTGCAAAAGTGCGAAAAGACAGATTAGATGTTTAGAAAAATCTTTAATTGGTCTTCTACGTGGACTGGAACCATTGTAATCGTTTTAACTATTATCTTTTTTGTTGCTCAAGCTTTTGTAATTCCTTCTGGTTCTATGAAAAATACTCTCTTAATTGGAGATATGCTTTTTGTTAAAAAGTTCTCTTATGGTATTCCTTTACCTAAAACTCCGGGTATTTTAGGACTTCCTTCTTTTACTTTACTGCCTGATTTTAATGGTAATGGGCATTTAATTGAAGCTAAGGGTCCTAAACGTGGAGATATTGTTGTTTTTTTATATCCAAATGATCCCCAAATTCATTATGTTAAAAGAGCGGTAGCGGTAGGAGGAGATTTAGTAGCTCTGCAAGATAAAGTCTTATATCTTCACCCACATGAAGGAAATGATTTTGTAAAAGAAAATTATAAAAAATCAGAATATACTTTATGGAATGATAAACTGTGGTTAATTAATCCTTATAAAAAAGAACATCCAGGTATTCATAATGACCCAAGTGTTGTTTACAATGATGCAAGATTAGGGCCATTGTTTAATATGATGCCTTTAGAAATTCCTAAAGATGAATATTTTATGATGGGTGATAACAGAGACCATTCAAATGATTCAAGATTCTGGGGTACTGTTAAATACAAATATATTATAGGAAAACCTTGGTTTATTTATTTTTCATGGGACAAAAATTACAAAATCAGATGGGATCGAATGTTTAGAAGCCCAAGCAACATAGAAAAAGACATGATAGGTAAAACACAAAAAATAAAACATGAAGAAGGAATATACTAATGAAATACTTTATAGCAGCCGATCATGCTGGTGTTGATTTTAAAAGCATAGTAAAAGAGATGTTTGAGAATCTGGGTCATGAAGTAATTGATTTAGGTCCTGTAAACAAAGACCGTGTTGATTATCCTGATTTTGCAGAAAAACTGTGCAAAGAAGTATTAAAAGATAAAGATTCTAAAGGAATTTTAATTTGTGGTTCAGGTATTGGAATGTCTATGGCTGCTAATAAATTTGATGGTATTAGAGCTGCTTTATGCCATAATGAATACTCAGCACAAATGGCAAGAGAACACAATGATGCCAATGTAATTTGTTTAGGGGAGAGAGTATCTGGACTTGGAATTCTTGAAACTATTATAAAAACATGGGACAAAACATCTTTTGCAATGGGACGTCACGAAGGCAGAGTAGAAAAAATCAACGCTTTATATCAATCTTGTAGAGCATAATTCATTTTAAAGGACTAAGATGAGAGAACCATGGATTGCTTACGTTGTTGTTGGAATCGTAGTTGCTTTAATGTTATTGGGTAAAAAAATGATTTATACAGGGGATGAGAACAAAGAAAAAAAGGATAAAAATGATTAATGCAAGACTCATTGATCATATTTTTGCTTCTGCATCCATTCAAAGATGGAATGATTATCCACGTATGGTCGAACTAGTAGAACTTGATAAACAAGCCCACAAATTTATTATTGCTTTTTTTATTGCAAAGTTTGAGAAAGATATTAATTATACCCACTTAATTGAAGCAGGTATTTTTGAGTTTTTACGAAGAACAGTAGTTACAGATATAAGACCCGATGTTTTTAGAAATGCTTTACAAAAAAAAGCAAAAGAAATTAATGCCTGGGTTATTACTAAACTATCTCCATGTTTAATAGATATTGATGATGGAGAATTTCTTAAAAAATTTGAAAATTATTTGCATGATGATTCTATGTATAAAAAAGAGCGCTTTATATTAAAAGCAGCTTCTTATTTAGCTACAAAATGGGAATTTGCTATTGTTTATCAAACCAGCCAGTTTTTGAGTGATATAGAAGAGCTTAAAATTTCTGTTGAAGAAGAGCTGGAAGACTATTATGAATTAATTGGGGTAAGAAAAATTGCTCTTAATAAAAAACTGGCGAAAATTGTTGATTTAAGTGGACGTTTACGTTTTCAAAAACGTTGGGCTCAAACGCCTAGAGTTCCCGAAACTTCTGTTTTAGGTCATATGTTAACTGTTGCTATTTTTTCTTATTTTTACTCAAGAGAAATAAAAGCCTGTGACAAACGTTTGCAGAATAACTTTTTTGTTTCTTTATTTCATGATTTCCCAGAAGCCCTAACAAGAGATATTATATCTCCCGTTAAATACTCTGTAGATGAATTATCTGAAATTATTTCGGAATACGAAATTATTAAAATCAATGAAAAAATTCTTCCCAATATTCCAGCATTTTTGCACAGTGAGTTTTCTTATTTACTTGGTTTATATGATGGCATTAAAGATGAGTTTTTAAATAAAATAAACGTAGATAAAATAGAAGTAGTGAAAGATCTTGATGCTTACAATGAAGACAAATACAATGCCATTGATGGTTTAGCACTTAAACAATGTGATAAACTTTCTGCTTTTGTTGAAGCTTCTTTATCTATTTCACACGGAATTAAATCAAAAGAACTGGTAAAAGGTAAAAAAGAAATATTAAGTTCTTTAAAAACCATATCGGGTGTTGATTTCAAAAAAATAGCAATAAACATAGATGAAGATTTTGGAACCTCAAAACATGTACAATCGCTCATTGATTTATACTAAGGATTAATCATAGAAAAAATCATATTAAATGTAAAAATACAGAATCTTAAAAAAGTATTAGAACTTCTTAAAAAGATGGATAAAAAACTTATAGAAAACACAGAGGTAATAAGTGCTACTAAAGAAAGTTATTCTTCTTTAAAAGAAAAAATAAATCCAAATAAATACTTAAGCTCTAAAGCCTATGCAAAAAAAACAAGTAACAAAACAAATGAGCTAGAGGACGAATTTTTAGCCAGTCCTGTTAAAAAAACAAAATATCTAAGTGCCAAAGATTTTAAAAACAAATTAAATAAAAAATAGGAAATACCATGCAAATTTTACTCATATCTGTACTCATTTTAATCGTATTAGCAATTATAATCTATAAAATCAACAATAAATTTGGAAAAAAAGAACAGCAAATTTATGTAGGTCTTTTATCATTATTGTTTATTTCATATATTGTTTTTGAAAGTACAAAAGAAAAAGCTCTGCCTACATTATTTAAAGAACAGTATTTAAAAAAGAATAATATAGAAATATTAAAACTCTCAAGTAAACTACTAAACAATAAAGTTTTAAGCTCAAATAAACATTTTGTATATGAGTTTACGTATATTATTAAAAAAGAAGAAAAAGAATATATTTGTACAGCAAATAAAGTCGATATCACAAAAATTCAAGATGAATTTATTATAAAACAATACAAAGAAAAATGTGAAATAAAATAAATAGGCTAATCATGAAAAAAACAATTGATTTACGAAGCGATACGTTTACAATTCCATGTTTAAAAATGAAAGAAGCTATGTTGAAAGCTAGTGTAGGAGATGATGTATATGGTGAAGATCCAAGTGTAAATCTTTTGGAAAAAACAATAGCCAAACTTACCAACAAAGAAGCAGCTCTTTTTACAAGCTCAGGCACCCAAGCCAATCTTTTAGCCCTCTTATCTCACTGTAAAAGAGGTGAAGAGTATATTTGTGGACAAGAAGCACATATTTATAAATATGAAGCAGGAGGTGCTGCTGTATTAGCTAGCATTCAGCCCCAACCCTTAGATTTTAAAAAAGATGGTTCTTTAGCTTTGAAAAAAATAAAAGAAACAATAAAACCCAAAGATTCACATTATGCACAAAGTAAAATAATATGTTTGGAAAATACCCATGATGGAAAAGTTCTATCTTTGTCTTATTTAAAAAAAGCCAAAACTTTTGCAAAAGAAAACAATTTACTTTTACATATAGATGGTGCAAGGGTATTTAATGCAGCTGTACATTTAGATGTAAAAATAAGTGAAATAACACAATATGCAGATTCTATATCTATTTGTTTATCGAAAGGGCTAGGAGCTCCTGTGGGCTCTTTATTGGTGGGTTCCAAATCTTTTATAGAAGAAGCAAGAAAATACAGAAAAATGTTAGGTGGAGGAATGAGACAAGCAGGATATTTAGCTGCTGCTGGTTTATACGCACTTGAACATAATATTAATGATTTAAAAAAAGACCATAAAAATGCCAAAGAATTAAAAAAAGAATTAAAAAAAATAAAAGATATAAAAATAATTTCAAATGATACTAATATGTTATTTATTGAAGTTAAAAACTCACAAAAATTACTTACTTATTTAAGTAAAAAGAATATTTTAATTTCTGGTTATGGAAAACTGCGTTTAGTTACACACAGAGATATTACAAAAAAAGATCTTCAAAAAGTAATAAAAGCATTTAAAGATTATTATTCAAAGTAATAAACATAATTAATATTTTTTAGCTGTATTTTATACCCTTTTCGTCTTTTGTTTAAGTATTAATATTAAACAAAAAATCAATTTATTTTTAAGTGTAGAAGACTATTCTTTATTATAGTGTTTTATTTTATATTTAAAGGAGCGTTTATGAAAGCTCAGAACCTTCTATTTATTTTGCTTTTTTGCTTTACATTGTTAATAGCCCAAGAAAAAAATGAAGGTAAGTTTTATGGAGCGAAAGATGTTCATATACCCTCTTGGTTTTTGGATAGTTTTTTGGATATCAAAGATGATATTGAAGAACAAGCCTTAGAAAATAAACGTATTATTATATTTGTGCATCAAAAAGACTGCCCTTATTGTAATAAATTTATTACTTATAACTTAGAAGATAAAAAAACAAAAGAGAAAATACAGAAACACTTTTCAATTGTTGATGTCAATATGTTTGGGGATAAAGAAATAAATTATCTTGATGGAGAAACATACAGTGAAAAAAGTTTTGCAAAAAAATATAAAATACAATTTACTCCTACCTTACTCTTTTTTAATGAAAAAAATGAAGAAATATTAAGACTAAATGGATATATACCTCTTAAGAAATTTAACCTAGCGCTTGATTATATTAAAAACAAAGAAAAAAATATACTTAGTTTTAAGAACTATGTACAAAAATACAGTAAAAAAAGCCTTTCAGAAAGCAGCATGAAAAGTAAACTTTTTATTAATACTTCTAAGAACTTTCGAAGAGATAAAAACAGTAAAGCGCTTGTAATATTTTTTGAGTATGAAAATTGCCTTGAATGTAAAAAACTGCATACTTTATTTCTTGAAGATACTGTCATACAAAAACTTCTAAAAAACATTGATATAAGATTTGTTGATATGAATGATAATACAGCTCTTGTAACACCTTCTAAAATTATAATGCATACAAAAGATTGGGTAGAGAAACTAAATATCACCTATAACCCAAGTATTATATTTTTTGATAACAAAGGCAAAGAAATAATACGTATTGAAGCCAGTTTTAAAAAATTTCATATTCAAAGTATCGTAGATTATGTAGTTAGTAAAGCCTATATAAAAGAAGCAGAATTTCAAAGGTATTTAACAAAAAGAGCCAATCAAATTAGGGAAAAAGGCAAAGATGTAAATATTTGGATAGATTGATAATCTATTGTATAAAACATTATTTAGAAGTATAAAGGTTCTTTACTTGAATTTACATTTTGCATAAATTCACTTCTGTTATTTTGTTTATATAAATCATTTATATCTTGATAATTTATATTATTTGAAGACTTATTTTGAGACTCTACGCTTGAATAAATATCAATTTTATTTTGTATAGAATTATTGTTTTGATGATTAACGTAAATTGCAATAGCATCTTTGGAATCTATTTTTTTTTCTGATTTTAGTATGTCCAGTAATTCAGAATTATCTATAGTGTTTTTATCTGCGTTTTGAATAAATTCACTTCTATTATTTTTTCTATGAAACTTATATAATGAGATTATGTGAATATGTTAGTATATTTGCATAGAGTTTGAAAGATAATATATTGGTATG
>JABSOM010000021.1 GCA_013215945.1 Campylobacteraceae bacterium | reverse complement strand
TCTTATTCAACTCTAAGTTGTTTAAGGTAAAGCTTTTTTTTTGCCTACTAACTATTGATTTTAACTGAATAGGATTAGATAGCCTTTTTTTTATAATTTTATATTATTTTTGAAAATGAATTGTATTCCTACCTTCTTTTTTTGCAGTATATAAAGCTTCATCTACTTTTTTATATAATTCTATTGTTTCATTTTTTGGATTTTTCCTAATTTGTATTAAACCAGCTGATACCGTTAAGTTTTTGGATATTTCACTGTTTTTATGTTCTATTCTTAAAGATTGAATATTCATGCGTAATTTATTTGCAAGAAATAATGCATCTTTTTTTAACTCAACATTGAATAAAATAGCAAATTCTTCACCTCCCACTCTAAACGTATAATCATCTGGCCTTTTAAAGGTAGTTTGAATACAAGCGGCAACTTTAATTAAAGCTTCATCTCCTGCTTGATGACCATAAGTATCATTGTATTGTTTGAAAAAATCTATATCTAGTAAAATAAAATTAAGTGTATATCTATGTCTAGAGGAGTTCTTAATTTCACTTTTAAACATAATATCAAAATGTCTTCTGTTGTAAAGGTTTGTTAATGCATCTGTTATAGATAAGGTTTCAATATATTTCTTTTCAGTTATATCTTGCCTTACAGAGGTGTAACCAATGAGTATGTTTGAATTATCATATTCAGGTGAAATAGTTGCATAAACCCAATATTCTTTACCATTCTTCTTTTTATTCTTTAGTTCACCTTTCCATACTTTCCCTGTTAATATTGCTTTTGAGATTGAGGTAAATGATTCTTTATCATAAATAGTATGCATAAAAATACTATGCTTTTTACTCATTAACTCTTCTTTAGAATATCCCGATATTTTAGAAAATGCACTGGTTGCATATTTTATTTTTCCTTCTATATCCATAATTGAGGCGATAATCGTTTCATCGTATAATTCCAATATTTTCATAAAATGACTTACTTTATTTTCTAAGTCATATACAGCATTTGTTTTATTAATATACTTAACAGAAGAGCTAATAACATTACTTGCTGCATTTAGGTTTGATTTATCAAAAGAGAAAATTTCATTGTTTTGTTTAAGTTTATCGTAATGACTTAAATCAGATTTTACAGGTAATGCAAGTATGATTAATATACGATTAGATATTGACTTTAATTGTTCAATTAGGTGTTTATTGAGTAAAGAATTATTACTTATATTACAAATTATTACATTGTCTTTTTTGTTGTCAAACTTATCAAGAATATTAAATTCATAATTATTTAAGCTACAGGTATTAAAATGATTTTTAATACTCGTAAAAAGAATATTTGAATATTTTGATTTATCATCAATATAGAAGAGATTTGTATCTTTGCAAATTTTTTTTAATAATTTAAAATCACTCATAATAGTTCCTATAAAGGAACAGTATAACATAGTAATAAAGAATATTATTTATTTATGATGTTTTTTTAATTCTTTGATGTTTAATTTATGACACATTTTTATTCCATATAAAAAAATCATCCATGAAAGATATATCCAAAAAAAGACAAATAAAAGGGTTGATAAAGAACCATATAAAGTTGTGTATGTCTGATTGTACAGGACATAGAATACAAAAAGATTTTTGGTTATTGCAATGCTTGCTAAAGTAAAGAAAGACGATATTAAAGCAGCTTTTGGAACAATATAGGTATTAACGCTTAATTTAAATAAATAATACATAGTAAGCCATGGAAAAAAGAAAGAAATTATTTTTATAAAAAATGAATTTGAATAAAAAGTTATAATGATTGAAAAGATAATAAAAGAAAAAGGAAGTGCAATTAAAAAAAACAAATAAAAGAAAAATGTTTTATACAGTGGTTTTCTTTTACAATTATGTATTTTATTAACAATATATTCATAATCTTTAAAAAACATAATAAAAACAAAACACATATAAACAATGCCCATATATCCGAGTTTATCAGTGTTGGAAATAAAATTATTAAATGTTTGCACTATAACAACAGAATTTGTTGGATTTAAAGAATCCAGAATTAATGCCATAAATTGTTCTAAGTATTCTTGAAAGATTTGTAAAGAGGATACTATGAAAATAAGTAAAGCTAATATAGGTAACATTGAAAAGATAGTAAAAAAACTAAGTGATGCCGCATAATAACTTGTATCATCATTAAAAAATGATGTTAATGTTTTTATGATTTTAGGAATTAGTTTTTTTTCCATCTTTTTTCCTTTTATAGCCCTATTGAAAATACTCTTAAATTTTTATTGGCTAAATTTTTTTAATCATCATTTAACCCTAAGAATTTAATATAATATAAATTATATTGTTCTGTAACTGTTAAATTACTGTTTTCAATAATATTTCCTTCTTCATCTTCTAATTCATAGTCATCGTATTCATTTTCTTTTGGTAAAAATCCAAATGTTCTTAACATTTTTGCCATTGATTCCCATGAAAGACCTTTTAACCATGAAAACTGACCTTCTTCAATTTGCTCAACTCGTGTATAAAATGGAAGTTGTGCATCTTCTTCATCATAAGGAAAAGTGAAAGAAGCAATTTTTTTAAATGATTTTGCATCAAAAATATAAACAGTTTGGTCAATTGCATAAAAAATTGTACCAATATTTTCTTTCGTAGTATATTCTTTTATAAATTCTTTAGAAGGAAAAGGTTCTCCCTCAATTTTTAAATGTGAAGCAAAAATATCTGAATGTACAAAGTTATGATTGGAAAAAACTTGTCGTATGTTTATAAAACTTTCTTGATTGGGTGCTATTAATAAAGAAGCAGAATATAAGTAGTTTAAAATAAAGATATCTTTATTTTGTACTTTTCTTGTTGTATTTGGAATTGCTTCTTGAAGCAGATCATTAAATTTACTAAACTCAATCACAGAATATGAATTATATGTTTCTATTACTTCTGCACTTGCAAGAATAATTGAATTGTTTTTTCCAATTTTGTGATTGATTATTCCAGATTGTCCTAAAGCTAAATTTCCTTTTGTAATTTTGGCTTTATTACCTATTACTTCAAAAATCTGTAAATTCTCTTGTTTAAGTGATACATTAGCACTAAGTGCCATTGAAGAAAAAAGTACTATAAAAAAAAGTGTAATTTTTTTGCTGAACATATTTAAATCCTTAATTATTTTGTAATTGTTTTAATTTTTCTCTTACATCATCTACATGAAGTGTTTCTTCTTTTGTTTTTCTGTCTTTTTTTCTCACCGATACTTTTTCCCAGATGGCTACAATCTTTCCACTTGGATCAATTATAAAAGTAGTTCTTACAATACCCATGTTTTCTTTACCCATGAATTTTTTAAGTTGCCATACACCATAGGCTTCGCACATTATTTTTTCAACATCTGCTAATAAAGTAATATTTAAATTCTTTTTTTCAATAAAAGAACGATGTTTTGATGTTGTATCTGCAGATACTCCCAAAATAAAAGCATCTAGGTTCTCAAATAACTCTTCTTGTTGTGTAAAATCTTCTGCTTGAATAATACATCCTGGCGTTAAATCTCTTGGATAAAAATATAATACTATCCATTTCCCTTTGATATCTCGTAAGCATATTTCAACATCATCTTGATTTAAAGCACAAAAATCCGGTGCATCTTGTCCAATTTCTAACATCATCTTCCTTTAGTATATTATTTAATTGCTATAAAAGTAGCAAAGTTTACCCATTTAAAAAGGGTCTCACAATGAGAAAAACCAGCATCTTTTATCATTTTTATATTTTCTTCTTCTGTATAAGGTATTAAAACATTCTCTAAGGCTTCTCTTTTTTGAGAAATTTCAAACTCTGAATACCCTTGTTCTTTTTTAAACATATAGTATTCGTCTATACATTGTTTATTCAAGGTATTATTATTTGAAATAACTTTTTCACAAAAAATAAAAATACCTTTTTTATTTAATGAAGAATGTATTTTTTTAATTAATTTTTCTCTTTTTAGGGGTCTAATAAATTGTAAGGTATAGTTTGACATGATTAATTTAGCATCATCTAAAGGATAATCAAAAATATCACTCTCTATAAGATTAATATGAACGCCAAAAGCGTTACACTTATTCTGTGCTCTTTTTAACATAGCAGAAGAGCTATCAATGCCATAAAGATTCAAGGGAATCTTCGCGTGTTTGGAAAGTTCAATAAGTGTGCTTGCTGTTGAACATCCTAAATCAAATACTTTATCGTCTTTTTCAAGAAAGTTTAATGCAAAATTAATACTTAATCGCTGCATCTCTTTATAATAAGGTACGGATCTATTTAACATGTCATCAAATACAGAAGCAACTTCTTCATCAAACTCAAATTGTTTATTTATAGATTTCTCAAATACTGTGTCTTTCATGACATGATTTTATCTAAATATGTATTAATTTATATTTATCCTAAGAGGCTAAATCCTTAATATTGATACTAATTATGAAAATACTCTTTTGTATTTTTTATATCCATTTGTATTTGATTTTTTAAGGCTTTAAAAGAGTCAAATTTTTGATTTTCTCTAATGTATTTACAAAATTTTATTTCTATTTTTTCATTTTTAACAAAGATGTCTTTATTTAAAATATGTGTTTCTACTGCATATTTACCATCTGTTGAAGTTCTATGCCCTAAGAATGTTACAGAATCATATACTTGCTCATCTACTATTGTTTTACTAATATAAACACCGTCTTTTGGTAAAAGGTAATCTTTTACTTCAATATTAATTGTAGGAAAAAAATCTGTTTTTCCTAAACCTTGTCCTTTTATGTGTAAACCTCTTATTTTATAAGATTTACCTAAAAGAATATTTGCATTTTTTATATCAGCATTTTTTAAATACTCACGTATAACTCTTGTATGAATTGCAATATTATTTACGGATATTTCATTTAAAACAATAACTTCTCCCTCGAAAAAATGTTTTAATTCTTTTGTTCCACAAGAACGGTTTTTACCAAAATGAAAATCAAAACCTACTACAATTTTATTAAGAAGGGGGAACTCTTGCACTAATAAATTAACAAATTCTTGTCCGCTAAGAGCTTTTATATCTTCAAGGGCATAATAGAAAATGGGATAAGAAGAATATTCTTCTCTGTTATTAAAAGGAGTTAAATTAGCATAACCTGAGTCAATAACAATAATAGCTCCTTTTCTTGAAAGGTTTGAAAAAAGTGTTTGGTGCGCAGTATGCATACCATCAAAACCACCAATAGCAATAGATGTGATACTTTTTTTATCTGCAGAGCTATTATTTTTACTTAACATTCTTTTGTTTTCTTTTTTGTGAAATAAAACAGTTCTTCATTATTACCTTCTTTTCCTGTCACTTTTGAAAAATTATTATAACGTAAGGTCCAATTTAATGCTTCGCAGGTATCTGTAAACTTTTTTCTTGCTTTTGTTATGGCTTTTAAATCCAGAACGACACCTTTTGTATTTCTTTTAACATTAGATCCCACTTCATATTGTGCTTTAAACAATATAATTATATCTTTTGAAGCCAAACGGTTAATGTCTTCAATAATATATAAAATTGAAATAAATGAAACATCACAAGTAACAACATCAAATTCATACGAAGATGTAAAATCTCTAATGTCTGTATTCTCAAAAAAATCAATATTTTGATTTTCTTTTACTTTATCATGCAGTTGATTACTTCCTACATCAACACATGTTACATGTTTTACTTTATTCTCTAATAATATTTGTGTGAATCCGCCCGTACTAGAACCAATATCTAATGCTCTTGTATTTTCTAAATTTAAATGAATTTCTTCTAAAAAATGCTTTAATTTGTAGGCAGATCGACTGACATAAAAATCTTCTTGTAAGATTTCTATAATGGGAGTATCTAAAACTTGAAAAGAAGCTTTGGAAATGATTTTTCCATTAAGTTTAATTTTATTGTTTTTAATAAGTTCGCAGGCTTTGTTTCTGCTTTGAAGTTTAAAGTGCTCATATAAATATTTATCTAATCTCATAAATGTATTATATTTAAATTCATATTTATTTTGCATTAGCGATTTTTATATACACTTTGTTAAAATGCCATATGAAATATTGTAATGAAGAATTTAGCTTTACTTATGAAGAAAAAAAATCAAAATTTATTGCTTACTTATGTCCTTTTAGAGATTTTAAAGAAACAATGAAAAAATTAAAAGTAGCACATCCCAAAGCCAGACATTTCGTTTATGCGTACAGGCATTTAAATGAGAACAATCAAATTGTTGAGAACTCAAGTGATGATGGAGAACCCAGAGGAACCTCAGGTAAACCTACCTTGAATGTATTAGCTGGTTATCCTTTAATTAATACGTGTGTAATTATTATTCGATATTTTGGTGGGGTTAAGTTAGGTACAGGTGGTTTGGTACGTGCGTATTCAAGTGCTTGCAATTTAGTAATTAATGAGGCATCATTATTCCAATATGTAAATCTGATAGAAAAATCACTTATTTTACCTTATAAAGAGCTTCAAAAATGTGAATATTTATGCAAACAATTTAGTATTAATATTCTTTCTAAAGAGTTTAATAATGATGTTACTTTGAGACTAGAAGCAACAAAAGAGAATTTTATTTCTCTTGAAAATAAATTAATTCAAGGTTTAGAACTTATGTAAATAACTATAAAACTTATTTTAATATTTATGATGTTACACTTTAATCACTTTTTGTATTGGAGAGTTGATGCAAGTATTTAAAATCTTTTCTCTGTTTTTCTTTTTGTATTCTTTTTTATATTCTAAAGAGAATATAAATATTAACTTTCAGAATCTAAATATAATGGATTTAATTAAACTCACCGCTAAAATAAACAATAAAAATATACTTTTATCTAAGCCAATTAAAGGAAAAGTTAATTTTATTTCTAATAATTTGGTGAATAAAAAAGAAGTGCTTAATATTCTTAGATATGTTCTTGATGAAAAAGGATATTCTTTAATTCAAAGCAATGAAATTTTACGTATTGTCAAAAAAAAAGGAAAAACTCAAAACGTTTCAACTAAAAGTCTTTTTTTAAATAAACATAATAAAACTAAAATCTTAAAGAATGAAAAAAGATTTGAAGTAATTTTTTTAAAAAATATTGAAGCAGCAAATATTTTAAAAATACTTAAAGAGCTTAATTCAAAAAAGAAAGCATTTAAATCATCTTTTTTGCAGTTCTCTATTGATGCATCCTCAAATGCTTTAATCATACAAGGCAATGAGTCTCAATTAAATTTTATAAAAGCATTGGTATCTGAACTTGATAAAGATAAACTTCAAGTGTATGTGCAAGCAAGAATAATAGAAGTCAATGAAAAACGTATTTCTGAAGTGGGTATTAAGTATGGAGTAGAGGGAGGAAAAGGAAATTCAAGTGGTATATTTACCTTTGCTTCTACTTTAAATAATGGAAAAAGCATAGCTTTTTCTATAGAAGATATAGGACTTAATCTACCTAATCTTACATCTGGGTTAGCACTAGGAGCTAGCATTAATTTGCTAAAAGAAAATTATGCTTTAGATATAGTTTCAGAACCCTCTATTTTGTGTATAAATAATCAAGAATGTTCTATTTATGTAGGAGAAACTATTTCTGTCAAAACTTCAAATACACTTTCAAGTGGAGGAGTATCTAAAGATTCTTTTATTAGAGAAGACATAGGTCTTAGCCTAAAAGTAAAACCAAGAATATCAAACAAAAATAAAGTCATGCTTCATATTGAAGCTGTTTTAGAAGGAGTTACCAATAGAGTTTCACTTAGTGGAAATCCTGATACTTCCAAAAAAGAGATTAAAACAACAGCTATTGTAAATAATGGAGAATCCGTAATTATTGCAGGTTTAATTGAAAATAAAATAGAAATAACAAATACAAAAGTTCCCTTATTAGGGGATATTCCTTTTGTTGGTAATCTTTTTAAGAACAAAAATGAAAATAATATGCAAACCAGTTTGGTTATCATTATAACGCCATATATCATACCAAAATCAAAAGATCTCTCTTATGTAAGAGAACAATTAACACAATTAAAAATACTTGAGAGTAAATATACCAAAGAATTAGAACTACGATTACTAAAAAATAAACTAAAAAATAAAATACGCAAACAGAATTTTGAAAGTGAATTAAGAAAAATAAAAAAAGAATTAAGGTACAAAACAGAAGATAATAAAGAAAAGAAAAAAGAGAATCATTTTATGATAGAACGTAAACTTAAAATTGATCGTTTATTAGGAAAAAATTAAGTTTATATTAAAAATGGCAATTTAAGGTGCCTCTTTATTTTACACTTATCCTTTCATACAATTATTATTTTTTAATTATTAAGTTAAATAAATATTACTTTATTTCAAATAATTTAATGAAAAATACTTCAAATATCTTAGTTTATCAATTTTATAAAGAAAGCTAAGTCCTAAACTTAGGAGTTCTACTGATTAATTATTAATATTAAAGATTAAAATATAAGTAAATCATATATAAAGTTAATTAAATGTAGTATTGTCTATGAATAAATTCAAAATATTATTAGTTGATGATTTACAAAATAATCTTTATATATTAGAATTACTTATTTATGAATATTTTGACGATGTTGAAATTATTCAAACACTTAGTGCAAAAGAAGCATTAGAAATCGTTCTTAAAGTTGATGTTGATCTTATCTTTTCAGATGTTCAAATGCCTGACATGGATGGATTTGAATTTACTAAAATATTGAAGAGTTATAAAAAAACTCTGCATATTCCTATCATACTTATAACGGCTTTATCTCTAGAGCGAGGCCATCAAATAAAAGGTTTTGAAGTAGGCGCGGTTGATTATATTACAAAACCCATTGACAGAGAAATTTTGATACCAAAAATTAAAAATTTTAAAAAAATATTTGAGCTTCAAAAACAAACATTAAAACAAAATGAAGAAATTAAAATATTGGCATACTATGATACCCTTACTGGTTTGGCCAATCGTAAAACAATATCCAAACGAATAGACGAAGAAATACATTTTTCACTTAGAAATGGAACCATATCCGCTTTGATATTTTTAGATCTTGATGGATTTAAACATATTAATGATTCTTTAGGGCATGATTGTGGAGACAAAGTTTTACAACTCATTGCTAAGAAATTAGAAAACAGTATTCGTGATTTTGATATAGCTGGTCGTATTGGAGGGGATGAATTCATAGTTCTTATTCGTGGAAATGAGAAAGATCCTGGTATAAGTAAAGAACAATTTTCTGTACTTTTAAATAGAATATTAGAAAATATAAATGAGCCATTTGAAGTTGATGGCATGCCCTTACATGTTGGCGCTTCCCTTGGTGTAGCACTTATGCCTCAAGATGGAGAAGATTCTAATACCATTATCAAACATGCAGATAATGCTATGTATAAGGCAAAAAATTCTGGAAAAAATCGTGCTGTATTTTATGATTCCAGACTTCAAACAGAAGCAGATAAATTGCTTTTTTTAAGAAGTGAATTAATTCAAGCGGTTAAAAATGGTGAATTTATGATGTACTATCAAGCCCAATATGACTTAAAAGGCGAGAATATACTTGCTTACGAAGCGTTGATACGATGGCAACATCCAAGTAAAGGCATTATATACCCTTCTGAATTCATACCTTATTTGGAACAATTTAATTTGAGTTTTATGATAGATAAATATGTTTTTGAGAAAGTTTGTACTGATCTTAAAAACAATGTAAATGTATCAATCAATCTTTCCGCTAAAAGTTTTGAAAACAATGAATTTGTACAATTTTTAAAAAAAATCATTAAAAAATATAAACTGGATACCTCAAAAATCACTTTAGAAGTAACAGAAGCTTCTTTAATAAAAAACATTGACAATAGTTTTTTAAAAGACATAAAAGACTTGGGTTTTAAAATTTCCATTGATGATTTTGGAACAGGGTATTCAAGTCTTTCTTATATCTCTAGTATGAAGTTTGATGAGATAAAATTAGATATGGCTTTTGTTCAAGCTATTTCAAAATCTAAAAGAGATGCAGATATTTGTAAATTCATTTTACATATGTTTAGAGATCTTGATGTTAACATAGTAGCTGAAGGTGTTGAAACGCAAGAGCAGTTAGCGTTTGTAAGTAAAGAAGGTGCAAATGTTATCCAAGGTTATATCTACTCAAAACCACAAGCTCTGCCCCTAAAATAAGGAAGGAATCTCTCTGTGAACAAACAAAATATAAATATTTTCATCATAATTTTTGAACTCTTAAGTGTGTTTATTTTAATTGTATTATTTTATATGATGAATATGCATAGTAAAAATTTAAACAATGCCGTTGAGAACCGTTTTAGCATGACGGAAGTTGCAGATAAACTAAGACAAAGTTCAGATGACCTGACTCACTTTGCACGAACCTATACCATAACAAATGACAAAAAATTTAGACAACAATACTTTGATACTTTGGATATAAGAAATGGCAAAAAAGAAAGACCCAAAAATTATACAGCTATTTATTGGGATTTAACTAAAGAAATAAGAGAATTAAAACATCCCGATACAAAAAAAGTATCGCTTAAAGATATGATTGCCGTATTACCTTTTAGTGCTTTAGAACTGGCTAAAATCACACAAGCTGAATTTAATTCAAATGATTTGGTAAATCTAGAAGTAAAAGCATTTAATTTAATGGAAGAAAAAGTTCCTGATCAAACTTTAGCGATTGCATTATTACATTCTAAGGATTATTATCTGGCCAAACATAAAATCATGAATCCTATTGATGATTTTATAGTTATGTTAAACAAAAGAACGAAAGAAAATACGAATAATATTAAATCAAAAATTAATATAAATATTGTTTTATTGATTATTTTTATACTTATCTTTAGTCTTGGGAATGTTTTTATATATTATTTCCTTCGTAAAAAAGAAGCTCAAAAACTTTGGTTTAAAGATGGAATTGCAGCACTTAGTGCTGATTTGTCAAAAATTGATATTAAGAATAATGAAACTTTGCAAAACATAAGTAAGTATGTAAATGCGGGAGTCGCTGCTTTGTATATTTTTGATAAAGACAAAAAAATATTAGAGATGGATAGCAGTTATGCGTATGTGAAACAAAATATGCAAAAACATAGTATTTTATTAGGAGAAGGAGTTGTTGGACAAGTGGCTAAACAAAAAGAGCCCATTCTTTTAAACAATGTTGTTAATGACAGCCTTAGTATTACTTCTCTTTCACATAATACAAAAACAATGTTTTCATATACACTTGCTTTAATGTATCAACATAAAGTGTATGGTGTTCTTGAGTTAGGATTCACTGAAAAAATAAATGAAAATGTTATGCTCTTTTTAGATGCTATTACTACTCCTTTAGCTACTTTTATTTATTCAAAACAACAAAACGAGAAAATAAAAAGCTATTTAGAGTATGAAAAAGCTAATAACATTGTTATGAAAGAGCAGCACCTGCAGCTTGAAGAAGCAAATTCACAAATGGAAGAACAACATCAGCAACTCGAAGAAGCAAACTCACAAATGGAAGAACAACAACAGCAACTCGAAGAAGCGAACTCCTATATGGAAGAACAGCAACAACAATTAAAAGAAAGCTCTTATGCACTAAAAGATAAAAATGATGAACTTGAACTTTCTAGTAAATATAAATCAGAGTTTTTAGCCAATATGTCTCATGAACTAAGAACCCCTTTAAATGCAATCATAGTGCTCTCAAATATGTTAGAAAACAATAAGTTCAATAATCTTGATAAAGAAGAGATTAAAAAAGCTTCTATTATTCATAAAAGTGGGAATGAACTTTTATTACTTATCAATGATGTTCTAGACCTCTCAAAAATTGAAGCAGGCAAGATGATATTAGAAGAAGAATTTTTTAGTTCGAAAAGCTTAATTGAGGAGTTAAGTAATTTATTTAATGCACAGATAGAAGAGAAAAAACTTTCTTTCATTATAGAAGATAATTTTAATTCCCAAATATGCAGTGACAAAACAAAAATACTTCAAATACTAAAAAACTTTATATCCAATGCACTTAAATTTACAAAAACAGGCAGTATTAGCTTAAGAATAGAAACCTTAGATGAAAGAAAACTCCAAATACTGGTGTGTGATACAGGAATTGGGATAAAAAAGGAACAGTTAGAGTCTGTATTTAATGCATTTGTTCAAGCAGATGGTAGTATTAGTAGGGAATATGGGGGAACAGGACTTGGTTTATCTATTAGTAAAAAGATGGCAGAGTTTATAGGTGGAGAAATAACACTTCAATCTACTGTATTAAAAGGTTCTACTTTTAGTCTTATCTTACCCATTGTAATACAAAATGAAACAGATGAAAGAATAGCTGAGAACAAGATAAGTGATGAAATTACAAGATATACTTCTTCTACGAATGATTCACAAGAGTTACTTGGAAGTAAAATTTTAGTAGTAGATGATGATATACGAAATATATTTATACTGTCTGAATTTTTAAGCTCACATGGTGCAGATGTAATTACGGCACATAATGGCAAAGAAGCAATTGATAAATTAGAAGCCAATGATAATAATATTGATATCATTCTTATGGATATAATGATGCCTGTAATGGATGGATATGAAGCTACTGAACGTATAAAAGAGAATAACAAAAGCAAAGATATCCCTATCATCGCACTTACAGCAAAAGCAATGCAAGAAGATAAAGAAAAAGCCTTAGATGCTGGTTGTAATGATTATGTAACAAAACCTATTGATACCAGTCTTTTATTATCTATCTTAAGCGGTTACCTTGGCAATAAATAATGGCACTAAAAATTCTAATAGAAGGGAATTTAAATACAAAAGATATTAAGTCTTTACATATACAGTTAAATGACTCTGCAAACAATAGTTCAATAAATATTGAGTTTAAAGATACAGAGTATCTTCCTTATGTGATTGTAAAAGACTTACTTATTTTAAGAGATAAACTACAAATATCAACGTCTAAAAAATCGCTGTATATGTACTTATCAAATTTAGGAATTAACAACGATTATAAATACAAAAAGAATTTTCATAATTTTCAATATATACAAAATGTAAAAGCCATCGCGATTGGTGGAAGTGCTGGTAGTATTAATGGTTTAATGGAGATTATTAAAAATTTGCCTTTTGCAGATATCTCTATCTTTGTGACACTTCACATACTTCCTGATAGAGCTTCTTTGTTAAGTAAGATACTTAGGAAAACAACAGACTATAATGTTGTTGATGTAAGTGATAAGTTACAAATTCAAGAGTATACAATATATATAGCACCTCCTAATAAACATATGATTATTAAAGACAATTACATATATCTAAGTGATAGTAAGCATGTCAATTTTTCCAGACCCTCGATAAGTGTTATGTTTGAGTCTTTAGCTTATGAATATAAAAATTCGCTTTTAAGTATACTGCTTTGCGGATATGGGAAAGATGGTTCTGTTTCTATGAATATCTTAAAAAAAAACAGATGTGAAGTGATACTTCAGAACCCAGATGAATGTGAAGCTAAAGATATGTTACTGCATGCTATTAGCGAGAGTGACAAAACACATGTCCTAAATTTAAAAAATATACAAAGTTATTTAGACTTAAAACTATCTCCTTCTCTAAGTTTAGAAAGCGATATTGAAAACTTTTTACAAAAAATTTATGATACCTATGGACACGATTATAGAAACTATGAATTAAAATCTATTAAAAGAAGAATTGAATTTGTAAGCCTGCAAGTGAATGCAAACAATTTTGCACAATTTAAACAAATGGTGTTAAAAGACATAAATATTTTTAATGAGCTAAAATCGGCATTTTCAATTAATATTACAGAGTTTTTTAGAAATACAGAGGTTTTTAAAAAAATATATGATGAGGTACTGCCTAGCTTAAGAAAACTAAAATATTTAAGAATATGGTGTGCAGGTTGTTCACGAGGAGATGAAGCCTATACCGTTGCTATACTTTTAAAAAAGTCTGGTTTATTAAAAAATGCTCAAATATATGCAACTGACTTTAATGAAACCATATTAAATGAAGCTATTAATGGTATATATCCAATTGATTTATTTGATAGTTTTAAAGACAATTACCGTAAGTATGATGAGAAAGATAATTTTGAACAATATTTTAATTTTAATGATAATTCTTTTGAAGTCAATACTGAAATAAAAGAAAAAGTATTGTTTTTTAAACATAACTTAGTAACAGATGCTTCCATTAATGAATTTAATATTATATTTTGCAGAAATGTACTTATTTATTTTGATAAAGACTTGAAAAGTAAGGTATTTAATCTTATGGATGAATCCTTGAGCGAAAATGGTTTTTTAGTTTTGGGTGAAAGTGAGAGAGCATTAAAAACTTTAAAATATGAACGAATAGGAAATAAAAAAATTAAGATTTATAAAAAAACTTAAATTAAAAGAACTGTATATTCATTAATTATAAAAGTATTGGAACAAAGACAGATTTTGTTTCATACTCTTTTCTCTAGCACTTTTCACATATATAAAATTATTGTATAATTTTATATATAGGAGTCACGTATGTTAAAAATATTTTTTTGTTTTTTGTTTTTTTTATCTTCTTTGAGCGCTTCTAAAAGTCTTGAAAATATCTATAGTTTTGACCTTTTTGATATTGATAATAATAAAATCTCTTTATCCAAATATAAAAACAAAGTATTGTTAATTGTAAATGTTGCAAGTAAATGCACGTTTACTTCTCAATACGAAGGTTTAGAAAAACTATATACCTTATATAAAAATGAAGACTTTATGGTTTTAGCTTTTCCTTCTAATGATTTTGCAAAACAAGAACCTGGTAGTAATGCAGAAATTAAATCTTTTTGCAGAATAAATTATGCTGTTGATTTTGATTTATTTTCAAAAATCACTGTTAATGGAGAAAATACAAATCCCTTGTATCAATTTTTAAAAAATGAAGCGCGAGGCATTTTTTCTACAAAAAGTATTAAATGGAATTTCACAAAATTTTTGATTGATAAAAAAGGAAAGGTTATTAAACGTTATGCACCTTATGTTAAACCCTTAGATATAAAAGAAGATATTAAAGAACTATTGAGTAAATTTTAAGCGTGTAAAATTATAAATATCTGCTTTCTAAAAGAGAAAATATTTTTAATTCTAAAGTGCTTTTATTTTGATCTTTTGCTTCTGTAATAAGATAACAATCATTACAAACAATAGCAAGATTTTCTAAATGAAAGCTTCCACCTTGTTTTATTTCTTTTGCAAATAAAAGTTTTGCATCTTCGCTTTTTAGTAAAAGTCCACATCTGTCACATCTATATTGTGCTCTTTTCCATGCAAGGTTTTTTCTTCGTTTTAAATCAATGGGGTTTTTATCTTTAAAAGGTTTAGAATCAACTTCATAAGAAGACCACAGTTCCTCTTTGTTTACTACTTTTTGTGTTTGTACTTGATAGGGATAATTACTGTATTGATGCACTATGTCTTCTATGATTTTTTCTTCTCTTAATTTTAGGCTGGAAATGTTTTTACTTTGTTCAAAAATTGTAAATTTAAAGGGGATCCTCGGATAGGTATTTTCAATAAAAGTTTTTAAACTATAAGAAAAGTATTCTATATCATTTTTAGTATAATAAGAATTAAAAATGGTTTTTCTATAAATATATAAAGAAACAACAGGTATAAAAATAATCAATGATATAAAAATAAACATATTTCCTAAAGCCATAAAATTCCTTTAAATAATTTCTAAATCAATTTGATGCTTAGAAAGACTTTCTTTTGCTTTTTGGTGCTCTCCAGATGCAAGTAAAGAAAGTTCAGAAATAAATAGAACAGGCATATTAATATCTCTTTGTAAAATCTTTTCGAATATTTTCATATTATTATCAAATAAATTAAAATATCTTTGATCATCAACTAAAACAAAATCAGCATTATTATCAAATGCATCCATTACAATTCTTGCGGCAAGATTATAGGTAAATTCTTTGTTAATATTAAACGTGTTAAGTGCCAAATCTGTTTTCATCTGGGCTAGGTTTAATTTTGTTGCTTGAAGTTTATTTAATAACTCCAGACTTTCTTTTTTAGGATTATTTCCATGATAATAAAAAATATTGAAATCATTAAAATCAAATTTAATATTGCTTTTGTTTATTGTATTTGAAAAATGTATTTCTTTTTTACTTGTTTTAATAGCTGTTTTATTTAAAAGTTTTAATTTATCTTGTAAAGTATTTATACGTGTTTCAATAGTATTATCAAAATCGTGTATTCTCGCATTTAAGGCAGTATGATAAGAAGCAGCAAAAGGAATACTAGTTAGTAATCTTAGAATACTTTTTTCTTCATCTTTATATTTTTCAATAATATCAGAAGCTAAGAGTAAAAAAGCATCTCCTAAATAGTTTGTATGAATGTTAAGCGTATTTGATGCATAAAAATATTGTTTGTATGTTTTATAGTTTTTTTCAAATTCTTTTATCATATAAGAGGGAAGAATATTCATAAAAGTATGTTTTTTTATCAAGTCAAATTTTTCTAAAAAGTCTTTTTCATCAATGATTAGATCTTTATTTGCTCTTGTAATTGATATGGGTTCAATTCGAATATCTTTACCAAAGGTTTTAATGAGATCTTCTATACTAATGTTTATTTTGCTGTGTATGCCATTAATACAAAGTAAAAAATCTTCCTTATTTTCATAAGCAAAAGGATTCTCTTCATTAATAGTATTCAAAATATCTAAGAGTGTTTTTTCTTCTTTGATTTTAAGATAATTTTTTGAATAATAGGGTAAATAATCCATCTTATAATCAAATCTAAAAACTTCTACTTCTAATCTCATTGTTTTACCTTTTAGCCTCTTAGTTAATTTTATATTTATGTTTGGCTTCTTTATTCATTATGACGGCTAACATTTGCCCCAATTCCTTTTAATTTACCTTCTAAGTCTTCATATCCTCTGTCTAAATGATAGATTCTGTGAATATTAGTTTCTCCTTTTGCTACAAGTGCTGCTAAAACCAAAGCAGATGATGCTCTTAAATCTGTAGCCATTACATCTGTTGCACTTAAAGTACCTTTTTTCCCATGAATACTTGCGATATTACCATTTAAATGAATATCAGCGCCCATACGAACAAGTTCACTTACATGCATGTATCTGTTTTCAAAAAGACGTTCATCAATAATTGATGTTCCATCTGCTTGTGTAGCTAAAGCCATAAACTGTGCTTGCATGTCTGTTGGAAAACCGGGATACTCACTTGTAATAATATTAACAGGTTTAATACTTGTAGTTGGGAGTATTGTTAAGCTTGTTTCCTCTTTTATTAATTCAAAATTCATTTCTTCAAGTTTTGAGATAACTGCACTTAAATGTTTTGGCATTATATGTGTTATTTTTAGTTTTTCATTTGCAATTGCACCTGCACAAAGATAGGTACCTGCTTCAATTCTATCAGGAATAATATCAAAATCTTTAAATTCTAAAAGCTCTTGGTTATTACCAACAATAGTAATTTCAGAACTTCCTATTCCTTTTATATCTAAACCTGCATCTTTTAATACTTCACATAATTGAACAATTTCTGGTTCTTTAGCTGCATTTATAATTCTTGTTGTACCTTTTGCAAGAGCTGCTGCCATAATAGTATTTTCAGTTCCACCTACTGTTACTTTATCAAATACAATATCTGCACCTTTTAAACCATCTTCACAACGTGCTTCTATATATCCATTTTTAATTTCAATACTAGCACCCATTGCTTCTAATGCTTTTAGATGTAAATCAACGGGTCTTTGACCTATTGCACAACCTCCTGGAAGTGATACTTCACAGTACCCAAAACGTGTTAACAAGGGTCCTAGTACTAAAATAGAAGCTCTCATGGTTTTAACTATGTCATAAGTAGCTTTGGTTTCATTAATGTTAAAGGTATTAACACGTATCGTATTCTTTTCTCTTTTTCCCGTACTTCCTAAATTATTTAGTAGTTTTAAAAAGGTGTTTGTATCTACAACATCAGGCATATTACCAATATTAATAGTATTCTTTGCTAGTATTGTTGACGCTAAAAGCGGTAAAGCAGCATTTTTTGCTCCTGATATTCTTATTTCACCACTTAGTTTTTTCTGACCAATAATTTTTAAATATTTCATTTTATTCCTCTTAAAGTAATTCTTCTTTTGTATTTTCTAAATAAATAGATTGTGATGGAAAAGCAAAACTTGCATTATTGTTTTCTACAATTTGCATAATCTTAAAATTCACATCTTCTTTGACTCTCATAAATTCACCCCATGAGGTTGTTTTTGTAAAAAAGTAGCAAAATACACCAAGTGAACTGGCATCAAAATTAGTAAAATAAATATAAATTGTATCTTGATGAATATCTTGATGTTTTTTTAGCATCTCTTTTGTTTCTTTAACTATATTTTGTAAGTCTATTGCTTTTGTACTATAAGTAAGACCTAGGATTAACTTGATTCTTCTTTTTCCCATTCTTGACCAGTTTAATATTTCACTGTTAGCTAATACAGCATTAGGTACTGATACGAGTGCTTGTGCAAAAGTTCTAACTTTGGTTGATCTTATTCCTACTGCTTCAACTGTACCTTCTACCACAGGAGTTTTAATCCAATCTCCAATTTTAAAAGGTTTATCAGAAAAAATTACAAGGGAACCAAAAAGGTTAGCAACAGTATCTTTAGCAGCAAGTGCAATAGCCATACCAATTAGTCCTAAAGAAGCCAAAAAACCAGTAATATTGTATCCCCAACCCTGCAGAATACTTACAAAACCAATAGCTACTATTATTACTTGTATGGATTTAGTAATTAAGTTTACTAAATCTTTTCCTAAACTTTTTACCTTTAATTTTTTAGAAGAAGCAATAAAAATATTGCTCAGCGGCACAGCCATTTTAAATAAAGCCAAAAAGATAATAAAGGTAAAAACAGAGCTAAGAATGTGACCTGAAAAAACATCAATTTTTGAAGGTAGGTTTAGGTATTCAAGAGAGAATTTAAAACCAAGTGCAATTATAAAGAGTTCTAAAGGAGCCCTTAATACAAGTATTATTTCATCATCAATGGTAGTTGTTGTTTTATGAACAAGTTTATCTAGGATATAAAACATTGCTTTTCTAAGAATTTTCCGCAGTATTAAAAAAAATAAGAGTATAAATGCAGCTATGATTATTCTGTCAATTTCTTCTGAGAATACAATCACTAATTTCCTTTTTTTATCTTGTTTTAAAAATGCTTAATAATAATGATATATTAACGAAGATTCTATTAAAATCTCATTTGAATTAAGAGCTTAGGATTAGAATGGAAGAACAAACGAAAAAGGGTGTTAAGTATATGATACTTGCATCTTTCTTATTTGCAATTATGGGTGCATTTGCTAAAGAATTAAGCAACTCCATGTCCTCAATTGAAATTGTATTTTTTAGAAATGTATTTGGGGTTTTTATTATTGGATACTCAATTTATAAACGGCCCTTAAAACAAGTAGGAGGCAAACCCTTTTTACTTATGTTTAGAGGCTTAATTGGGTTTATTGCTTTATTGTTTTTCTTTTATACTATTTCTAAGATTTCTTTAGCTGAAGCCATGACTTTTTCAAAAACGTCTACTATATTTACAGCAATTTTCGCATATTTTTTTGTAAAAGAAAAATTAGGTAAAAAAGGTTGGTTGGGAATATTTATTGGCTTTATTGGAATTCTTTTCATAACAAAATTTGATGGCTCTTCTTTAGAGAAAACAGATTATCTTGGAATTCTAGCAGGAGTAGGGGCTGGACTTGCATATACTTCAATTAGAGAGCTTAAAAATTATTACGAAGGTCGTACAATAGTTTTGTCTTTTATGCTTATTGGAACTATTGCTCCTATTATTTTAATGTTAATTGGTACTTTTTATCATAATTCTAGCTTAGATTTTTTAATTTCTAGTTTTATTTTACCTTCGTCTAATGATATTATCTTTATTATTCTACTAGGATTAGTATCCAGTTATGCGCAAATTTATATGACAAAAGCATATAGTGTCGCAAAAGCTGGAATAATTGGTACAATATCATATTCTAATATAGCCTTCTCAATTGTATTGGGTTTAGTGCTGGGAGACTCTTTTCCTGATATATGGATTATACTTGGAATATTTTTAATTGTAATTAGTGGATTACTAGTTTCTAAAAAATAAGGATTAACAATGAATGAAATAGCCGTTTTCGACGTCGTTGCTACGCTTTTTGTAGTGATAATGGTTGTATGGTATATACATGATAAGTATGTACAAAGAGACCATCAGTTACTGGTTAACTACCCAATAATTGGACGATTGAGATATGTACTTGAAGAAGCGCGTGAGCCTTTTAGACAGTATTTTGGAGATGAAAAGTTTTATGAGTCAAAAGATAAATTAGATTGGGTATATAAAGCCGCAAGGGATTTACCAAATTATGCATCTTTTTCACCCGCACAACCTCTTCCCAAACCTAAGTGGATGTTAAGACATGCCAATATTGTATTAAATGAGAACGAAGTAAGTAGAGATTTTTCTGTTTCTTTTGGAGAGCGAAGAAAAAAACCTTTTCACTCAAAATCAATAATTGCACGTTCTGCTATGAGTGATGGTTCAATATCACCAGAAGGTACACGATCTTTTGTATGGGGTTCGTATTTGGGAGAATTTCCTATTAACTCAGGTGAAGGTGGATTAACTTCTAACTTTTTTATAACGCACAGAAATTATAATGCAAAATACATGACACTCGTAAAAGGAACTAAATTTCAAATAATGATGAGAGAAACAGCTTTAAAATTCTTTAATGCTGCGATTGCTTCTGATTTATACAGAAAATTGGTATTTAAAGATGATCCTGAAGCAGAAACGTATATGTTAAATGCCAAAGAGAATACTTTTTACAGACCTAATTGGGATGCTCCTGTTGAGAATTTTCCAGAAGAAGTTCCAGAAGATATGCCCGATATTATTATGCAAATTTCTTCGGGATTATATTCTGTAAGAAATCATGATGGAACATTTAATCCTGAGCGTTATGAAAAAGTTATGAAATTCTGTACTATGACAGAAATTAAAATGGCACAAGGTGCAAAACAAACAGGTGGAAAACTAACAGCTGATAAAGTTAGTCCTGCAATTGCTTATTATAGAGGTGTTAAAGCCCATGAGAATCTTTTTGCAGCCAATAGATTCCCTTATGCAAATTCGGTAGAAGAATTGTTTGATTTTATGGGAACACTTCAAGAATTATCTGGAAAACCAGTAGGTATGAAAATAGTAATTTCAGATCTTGAAAATATTGAACCTTATGCTAAAGAAATAGCAAGAAGAAAAATAAGTGGAGAACCATATCCTGATTATATTGCAGTTGATGGTGGATCTGGTGGATCTGCTACTGCACCTATTGAAATGATGGAGAGAATTGGTCTTAATATTAGAGATGCTATTTATTTAGTAGATAAAGTATTAACAAAATATGGTGTTAGAGATGATGTTAGATTGGTTGCTAGTGGTAAAGTTTTAACTCCTGATGATATTGTAATTATTATGAGTTTAGGTGCTGATTTTATTCAAATAGCACGTGGAATGATGATGGCTGCTGGCTGTATAAGGGCAAGATATTGCTCTGGTACTACAAAACATCACTGTCCTGTAGGACTTGCAACGCAAGATAAAAGTAAAAGAAAAAAATATTTTGTACATAAACATGCAAAATATGTACGAGATTACCATAAAAACTTATTAAATGGCGTTAGAGGTCTTATGGCTGTTATGGGCTTAGATCATTATAAAAAACTGGATAAACACAGATTAATGTTTTTAGATCGTAACTCAAAAGTTCATGATAATATTGATAAAGTATTTGATAGAATATTAGATATTGGAAAAGACTATGATGATGAATATCACAGTAAAAAAGATATTTCGTAAAAGAAAATTAGATTAAAAAGGGGGATGAGCATTTGCTTATCCCCTTTTTTTTATTTGCGTAAAGCACTCTTAATCTCAAATATAGTACCCTAAATGACAATGAAGAATAAAATACTAAGGCTAATATTATGCAAAATAAAAAATTAAAAATATTAACAGGACCCTGTGTTCTAGAAGACAGGGATACTGTTTTTGCAATTGCAGAAAAACTATTGCCCTTAAGTGAAGATAAAAGAGTTGAATTTTATTTTAAAGCCTCTTTTGATAAAGCGAACAGAACTTCTTTAAGTTCATATAGAGGCCCAGGATTAGAAGATGGCTTGAAATTACTTGAAGAAATAAAAAAAGAGTTTGGATATAAAATAGTTACAGATATACATGAATCGTACCAAGCAGCACCAGCTGCAGAAGTAGTAGATATTCTTCAAATTCCTGCTTTCTTGTGCAGACAAACAGATTTATTAGTAGCTGCTGCTAAAACCAATACTATTATTAATATAAAAAAAGGGCAGTTCTTAGCAGCAGATGCGATGAAACATCCTGTTGAAAAAATACTGCACACCAGAGGCGTTCAAGATGTTTCATATGAGAACTCAGAAAAAAATAATATTTGGTTATGTGAAAGAGGAAATACTTTTGGTTATGGTGCTTTAATTGTTGATATGAGAAACCTTCTTTTATTAAAATCTTATGCACCTGTTATTTTTGATGCTACTCACAGTGTTCAAATTCCAAGTACTGGATTGACTACAGGAGGAAATGCTCCTTTTGTTCCTTATATGGCAAGAGCTGCTGCTGCTGTTGGAGTGGATGGTTTTTTCTTTGAAACACATGTTGATCCAAGTGTTGCAAAAAGTGATGGTCCTAATATGTTAAAAATTGAAGATTTGTATACCACAATCAATCAAGTTTTTGCAATTAAAGAAGCTTTGGGAAATTAAAATATTAAAAAAACTTGGACTTAAAACTCTTTTTAGAGCTTTAACTTTTTTTTGGGTATAATCGCAATAATTAAAACAAATAATAAAGAAATACTAGTAAAAATAAATTAAATTTTATCATATAAAACTAGTATTTTATGGAGTAAACAATGAAAATAATTGAAGGTCATTTACATTTAAATGGGGAAGAAAAAGTTGCTATTATTAATGGTAGATTTAATCATATTATTACTGATAGACTGGTTGAGGGTGCTAAAGATTCATTTATCAGACACGGTGGAAATGAAAAAAATCTTGATTTAATATTAGTTCCAGGTGCTTTTGAAATTCCTTTTGCTTTAGATAAAGCTTTAGCTTCAGGTAAATACGATGCTATTTGTTGTGTGGGCGCTGTAATAAGAGGAGCTACTCCTCATTTTGATTATATTTCAGCAGAAGCTACAAAAGGAATTGCAACAGTTGCTTTAAAATATGGAAAACCTGTTGCAAATGGTGTATTAACAACAGATTCAATTGAGCAAGCAATTGAGAGAGCTGGTTCTAAAGCTGGTAATAAAGGTGCAGAAGCAATGACTACAATTATTGAAATGTTAGACCTTTTCAAAGTAATGGAGAAATAATTTGGCAACACGTACACAAGCTAGAGAATCAGTAATTGGTTTATTATATGCAGTTGATTTAGGTAACGATGGAATCGTAAAATTTGTTGATGAAATATTAGAAGATAAAAAAATCAGAAATAAACAAAAAGACTTTGCTTTGGGTTTATTTAATGGTGTTATTGATAATTTAGAAGCAATAAATGAAGAAATAATTAAACATCTAAAACAAGGTACCATTTCAGATATTGGAAGTGTCGAAAAATCAATTTTACGTTTGGCTGTATATGAATTATTGTTTGTAAAATTAGAAAAAGCAATTGTTATTAATGAAGCAATTGAATTGTCTAAACGTTTAGGATCAGACAGTGCTCCTAAATTTGTTAATGGGCTTTTAGATAACGTTAATAAGGTTTAAAATGGAACTTTGTGTTTCTTTAGATTTGCCAAGTGCAAAAGAAAACTTGGCTTTGGCACAAAGTTTAAAAGATAAAGAGCTTTGGTTAAAAGTCGGTTTTCGAACATTTATAAGAGATGGAAAAGATTTTTTACAAGAATTAAAAAAAATTAATCCTTCTTTTAAAATATTTTTAGATCTTAAACTTTATGATATTCCTAATACTATGGCAGATGCAGCGCAAGAGATTGCTTCACTTGGTTTAGTTGATATGTTTAATCTTCATGCCAGTGCTGGTAAAGAAGCAATGCAAGGCGTTATGGAGCGAATTAAAAACATTCCTAATAAACCTCTTGTTATTAGTGTTACGGCACTTACTTCTTTTTCAAATGAAGCTTTTAAAGAGATATACAATGAAGATATAAGTTCAAAAGCTATTAAACTAGCACGTGATACTTACGAAGCAGGTGTTGATGGTGTTGTCTGCTCTGCTTATGAAAGCAAAGATATCAAAAATCATACTTCTTCTACTTTTATTACTTTATGTCCTGGCATCAGACCTTTTGGAGAAGATGCGGGCGATCAAAAAAGAGTAGCTGATATAACGTTTGCAAAAGAAAACTTTGTTGATTATATTGTGGTGGGAAGACCAATATATAAAGCAAACAATGCAAAACTAATTGTAGAAAGAATTCTAGAAAAAATATAAATTTTAAGTAGGTATTAAGTACTTACTTAGTCCTACTTATGGCTATTTCCTTTAAATGAGTAAATTAAAAAGTATTTTTAGAAAGCAAATAATTTTAAGTATATTTTAAGTGATATACTATTATAATTCCCATCCAAAAACGATACAACGTTTAGGAAATAGACGGACAGGTGGGTGAGTGGCTGAAACCATATCCCTGCTAAGGATACGTACTGGCAACGGTACCGAGGGTTCGAATCCCTCCCTGTCTGCCACGTAATAGATTTCATACCAATTGGGTCATTAGCTCAGCTGGTTAGAGCACTCGGCTCATAACCGAGTGGTCGAAGGTTCGAGTCCTTCATGACCCACCAGTTATAAACTTATTGCGGGAGTAGCTCAGTTGGCTAGAGCCTCTGCCTTCCAAGCAGATTGTCGCGAGTTCGAGTCTCGTCTCCCGCTCCA
>JABSOM010000020.1 GCA_013215945.1 Campylobacteraceae bacterium | reverse complement strand
GTTAAAGATCATCCAGTCTCTCACGTGTCAGTTTAAAGTGTCACACTTGATTTGGACGGGAATTATAGGAGGTTTTATGAACTTTGTCAAGGGCATAAACATAAATGTAGCTTAAATGTTTGAATTCGTGTTTTATGTCATATTTGATCTCTTTGTAAGAAGCTAAAATTTTACTAGTACATCCTATTAATAAGAGATATTATGCAAATACTTAAATTTATGTTAAAATTTCAAAAATATACAAGTAAACTTAAAAACTTGTTACGAGGCAAAGAATGAAATTTACAATACAAAAACCTACCAAATTTTTACATTTAGTATCTTTAGGCTGTACAAAAAACCTAATTGATTCAGAAATCATGTTAGGTAAACTTAAAGACTATAAAATGACAGACGATTCTAGTATTGCAGATGTATTAATAGTTAACACCTGTGGTTTTATTGATTCTGCAAAAGAAGAAAGTATTAATACTTTACTTGACTTACATGATCTTAGAAAAAAAGACTCCGTGTTAGTAATGGCTGGATGTTTATCCCAACGATATAAAGATGATTTGCAAAAAGAATTAATAGAAGTTGATATCTTTACAGGGGTTGGTGATTACGATAAAATTGATCAACTGGTAAATGAGAAACGATCATCATTTACAAATGAAGTATTTTTAGCCAACGAAGATAATGAGAGAGTAATTACTGGTTCATCTTATCATGCGTATATCAAACTAAGTGAAGGCTGTAACCAGGTCTGCTCTTTTTGTGCAATTCCATCTTTTAAAGGTAAACTTCATTCAAGAACACTTATTTCATTAATCAAAGAAGTAAAAAACTTAATTTTAAAGGGTTACAATGATTTTACCTTTGTTTCACAAGATTCATCTTCTTTTTTAAGAGATTTAGGAATTAAAAATGGTTTAGAACAATTAATCAAAGAAATAGATACATTAGATGAGATTAACAGTGCACGTATTTTATATTTATATCCTTCTACAACCAATTTAGATTTAATTAGAAGTATAGAAAATTCTAAAAACTTTGTAAACTATTTTGATATGCCGCTACAACATATTTCCTCATCATTATTAAAAATAATGAAAAGAGGAAAAGGTGTTGAACACTTAAGAGAATTAATGGAAGGTATGAGAAAAACAAAAGACTCTTTTGTAAGAACTACTTTTATAGTTGGTCATCCAGGAGAAACAGAAGAAGACTTCAATGAGTTATGTGCTTATGTAGAAGATTTTGGTTTTGACAGGGCCAATGTATTTTCTTATTCTGATGAAGAAGGAACAAAAGCATTTACAAGTAATGATAAAGTTGATCAAGAAACCATTGATAAAAGAGCAGATATCTTGGGGGAGATTATAGCAAGAAAAACGCAAGAATCTCTAGAAAAAGAAGTAGGCAAAACCTTTGAAGTATATGTTGATGGAGAAAGCGATGAACATGAATATTTACTCTCTGCAAGAAAAATGCTTTGGGCTCCTGATATTGATGGTGAAATTTATATTAATGATAATGAAACAAATGGGAAACTTACTTTTGGAAAAAAATACACAGTAAAAATCACTGAACTTTCAGGTGATAAACTTTTGGCCACTGCACTTAGATAATGATTAAACTTGAATTTAATACCAATAAAAACTTGCTTGCATTTTCTGCGGGTATTGATTCAAGTGCTTTATTCTTTATACTTTTAGAAAATAATATCCCTTTTGATTTAGCTATTGTTAATTATAATATACGTGAACAAAGTAAAAAAGAAATTCTTTATGCTCAAGAACTTGCCCTTAAATATAACAAAAAATGTTTTATAAAGAATGTTTTTTTAGATGATAAATCAAACTTTGAACAAGAAGCAAGAAATATTAGATACTCTTTTTTTGAAGAACTAATTTCAAAACATTCTTATAAACGTTTATTTACTGCACATCAATTAGATGACAAACTGGAATGGTTTTTAATGCAATTAAGTAAGGGAGCTGGTTTATTAGAAATCTTAGGAATAAATGAAAATGAAAAAAAAGAAAACTATTATTTAACACGCCCTCTTTTGAATGTTTCTAAAAAATCTTTACTAGAATACTTAAATAAGAATTCTTTTAAATATTTTATTGATGAAAGTAATCTAAGTTCAAAGTATACAAGAAATAAAATGAGGCATGAATTTTCTACTTCTTTTTTAAACAAGTATGAAAAAGGAGTGAAAAAAAGTTTTTTATATCTACATAAAGATTTATCTTCTTTAAAAATTAATAAAGAAGCTTTATTCAAAGAAAAAGACTTAGAAATATTTAGAAATTTAAACGATGACAATTTAAATATACGAATAATAGATTACAGTTTAAAAAAAAGAGGTTTGTTATTAAGTAAAAAACAAAGAGATGAAATCTTAAAACAAAAAGATCTAGTAGTTTCACATTGTTTTTCTATTTCAATTGAAGAAAAATTTATTTACATTGCAAAAGAAACAAAAGAAACAATGCCAAAAGAATTCAAAGAAAAATGTAGAGTATTAAAAATACCTGCTAATATTAGAGCTTATATATACAAAGAAGATATTTCTTTAGAGAATATTCTTAAGAGTTTAAGATAAACTTTTTTAGTTTTTTATTTTCAATTAGTTCTTTACGTATTTGTTCTTTAAAGTCTTTTAGAAAATGAATATTTCTAAAAAAAAGTTCAGATAATTGTTCCAAATCTGATAATTCTAAATCAAAATCTTCAATACTTTGCTCGATAAGATATTCTTCGCACCATTTTTTTAAATGCTCGGCTTTTTCTTTTTCATCAAGATAATTTATAGTCTTAAGTTCTTTTAAGGCTTTTAAAGACCTGTTTCGTCTTTCCATGCTTCTAATAATCCTTGAGTTACTTTCATAACTTGATTTACTGCATTTACATTATCATCAACACCTGCTGAGAACAGAGTTTCTATTTGGTAAAGATATAAACCATCTAAATAATGTGCAACTTCTCCACCATCAAAATCAAGTACTGATCTTAATTCATCAAAAATAGCAATTGATCGATTAATATAATTAAACTTATATTCAATATCACCACTTTCCATTGCAGTTTTTACAAAAGACAGATATTTTAGTAAACCTTCGTATAATTTTAAAATCAATACATAAGGATCATCACTAACTGCATTTTGTTGATTGTAGGCTTCAATACCCATTTATATACTCTCCATCGTTAATTTCAAAATTATTATATTACACATTAACTTAAAAATCCATGTATCTCTTAACCAGTTGAAACAGATTGTGAAATCATAAGGCTAAGTGCAGAAAATGAACCTTCAAACCTAGCAATAATTCCACCATAAGCGGCAAATTCAAGTGCCATTTGTTTATATTTGTTATCTAAAGACTCTACTGCTTTTTCTTTGTCTTCTTTTAGTGCAGTTTCTCTTGTATCCATAAGAGCGATATAAGAATTAAGAATACCACCTGTACTTGAATTAATGGCAAAATCTATATGCTCTTTTAATTGAGTCCCAAGCCCTCTTGCATTTGTACCCGCTTCTCCAATGAATAAATCTTTTAAACCTTCAAAATCATCAGAAATTACTTTATTTAGATCTTCAGAATTAACTGTTAAAGAACCATCTTTTCCTAATTCAAATCCATAATTGAAAATAGATTTATCAGAAACATATCCACCTGAACCATCATCAGTAGAACCATAGCTATTAAACAAAAAATCTTTAATTCCTGTCATCATATTACGTAAAGATGCTTTATCATCAATATTAGAATTACTGTCGTATAATTCAGAATCCACAGCAGCAACTAACGCGTTATAACTGGTTGCTAACTTTGTAAGAACCTCCTCAACCGAAGAATTATCTCTACCGATTGATATAGTAGAACTACTGCCATCACTGTCTACTTTTAAAGCTGTTATTTTAAGGCCATTAGATAAAGTAATATCATTCGTGCTTAAAACATAATTAACACCATTAACTGTAGCATCCAAATCAGAACCAACTTGAACATAGTTCTCAGCTAATCCCAAACCTAAATCATCTGGAGTACCTAGGTTTGTATCAGTAATTGTAAGTTTATTAGCTTCACCTAAGTCTTTACTTTTAATAATAATTCTAAAATCATTGTTTCCTACTTGTTCAATTGCTGCTTCAAATTTTTCATTAGAATTAATTGCATCCGCAAGCTCTTGATACGTTTGGTTTACTGTATCAAAATCAACAGCAACAAGACTTCCATCTTCCATATAACTAATCGTAATTTTACTGTCAGGTACCACAGTAATAGGATCACCAGCAGCACCAAATGTTGCTGTTTGAAAAACATCTTGTTTAGCTAAGCTTGTAACTTCTATTGTAGTTGTTCCTAGTTTAAGTGAATTAATATCTTCGGCATCAAATAAAACAGAATCTCCTTGAGAGTTAACAGAAATTTGCGTAAACGCATTACTTCCACCAGCTACAAATAAATCCAAAGGTTTAACTGCTTCATAAAAAGCATCTAATTTCTCTGTAATGGTTGCAATTGATTCTCTTTCTTTTGTAATATTTTCTATTGAGGTTTCAATAGGATTTATTTTCGAAGCGGTATCTGCTGTTTTTAATTTTTCAAGTAATTCACTACTTAATCCAGAACCTCCAGCACCTAATCCTAATACTCCATCAGCCATAACCTACTCCTTATCTTTTAATACCAAGTAATACCTGAATCATTTCATCCAATGCTGTAATTACTTTTGCGTTTGCAGCATAAGCTGCTTGATATTTTATTAAATCTAACAGTTCTTCATCTTTATCTACTTTTACAATTTGGTTATACGATTCTTCCAGAGAAAAAATAACTGTCTTTTGTGTTTCTAATAAAAAAGCATTACTTTCTTTGTCACTTGAAACATCTAAAGTTAATTTTTGAAAAAAAGCAGTAAACGATGTTGCAGTAGGATCTTCCAGTATTCCTGCTTGGGTTAATGTTCCTTGACTACCATCTTTAAAAGATATATCATCTTTCCACTGTAATTTAGACAAATAATCAAGTTTATCTTGATCTAAATAATCAACAATACCTTCATTAAAACGCATACTTCTTACATCAGAACCTGAAAATAAACCATCTGGAGTGGGGTCATTTGAAGTAATATTCCCAATATAAAAAGCATCTTTAGTAACAAGTGAACCATCAGGATTTACATTGCCATCTATACTCATTTCACCATATAAATAGGTTCCGTCATCGTTTTTAATATACTGAGATGTCATATCGCCAAGTGTTTTTGCAAATTGGTCCAGTTGATCTTTATATTCTTGGAATTTATTAGCACCTGATTCTGTTTGTAAGTTATCAACATAGGCTTTAATAGAACCTGAAGTAACATTAATACTTCTGTCAAATAATTGAATATCAATAGTAATTGAACCAATTTTACTTTGGTATTCGTCTTGGTACACAGTATTTTTAGCTTCCAAATTTGTCACATCTAAGGGTGTATCATCATATTCTTCAATTACAATTCTGCCATCAAACCTTCCTTCTGGTCCTCCTACGTCAGCTTCAATTAATAAATAATTATCTTTTGAATCATTGGTTGTTTTATTTCCATCTGCATCTACTTTATAGGTTCCATTATATGCAGTAATCGTATCTTTAAGTTCTTCTGTATTATTTATTTTATGCGTTAATAAACGAAGATAATTTGTATTATTTGCTGTCTCACCGGCATCAACAATTCCATCATTATTCATATCAACATGTTCACCAAATTGAAGACTTACTTCTATATCATTATTAAATTTATATCGAATAATATCATTTTCATCAAAGGTAGGATCACCAGCAGGTTCTGAAAACTCGAGAGATGATGTTTGTCCATCATCTTTTAAATAAACATCTTTTTGTGCTACACTTTCTTGTAAAACAGAAAAAGTTCTTGCATTGTCTCCATATCGTAAAGCAACTGAACCACCAATTCTTAACTCATAACCGTAAGAACTTCTGTCAACTTCAATATCAACATAAGTTCCAAGTTCCATCTCTAAAAGGTCTCTTCTATCTAATAAAGCATTACTTGCAATTTCTTGTTCTACAATTTGTTTATTGATTTTTCCCATTTCTTCTAGAAGTTCATTAACTCTAGTAACATCACGTTCTAAGGAGTTTTCTGATAATTTTTCTTGAGCTTCAATACCATCGTACAATCTGTTTAAGGTATCAACTATTATTGTACCCTGGTTTTTTAAATCCGTTTTATATATTTGAGAATTTGGATTTGAGCGTAAGTTTTCTACTGCTTGAAAGTACCTATTAAAGTCGCTTGTAAAACCACTGTTATCTGTTTCTTTAAAAACAGATTCAATATCTGCTAACATGTTATCCATCGTAGAATGATAGTTTTTTTTGGCATTTTCTGCCATAATATTATCATACATATATTGGCTAACAACACGATTGATGCCACCAATATTAACACCCTGTCCAGCGATTATAGAGTCTAATGAATTCATTTCATTCATTTGTACAGTACGTTTTTTATAGCCAGGCGTATTTTCATTTGCGATATTATTAGAAATATTTTCAACTGAAATTCTTGCAGCATTTAAACCTGATAATGCTGTACCTAATGATGATAACATTTTAACTCCTTTACAATATAATTAGTCTAATTATTACATTACATTTCTTAAAATTAGATTAAAAGGGCCAGATTATATTTAAGACCTTTGTTCCCCATGGTACATGAACAGCATTTTTTTCATCCCCTTCTTTTATATACAAAATTTTTAAATTGGCAATTTGTGAAGATGAAATTGAATTATCTGTGCTGATATCATAAGGTCTGATAATTCCAGATATTTTTATTTCTTGTTTTTGTCCATCAATTAACATTTCTTTGCCACCTTTGATATAATAATTACCATTCTGGTAAGTTTCTTCAATAATTACAGATATTGTTGTATTAAAACTTTCATCTAAAGAAGATTTAGCACTCCCTTTAAAAGCAGAACTAGACTCAGTAGAAATTCCAAAACCAAAGTTTTTATTAAATTTATCAACAAAACCTTGGCTTCTATCATTTAGTGTATTTCCTGTAGTAGGAGCAGCTACACCACCTCCAAAACCACTCTTATTGGAACGAGAAAGATCTCTTGAATTATTGGTATCTCCACTTAATTCTTCTGCAATCACAACTTGTATGATATCCCCTATTTGTAAATCTTTTTTATCAGCAAATAAAGAAGCACCTTGTCTAGAGTACAAAGATCCTTTGTTATTTATAGGAGCTGGCATTTTTTTAGGAATTTGGATAATTGGTTTATCAAAATTTATTTTTTCAGGACTGGTGCATCCAAGAAGCAACATAAGTGTAAAAAAAGAAAGAATGCTATTTTTTATCATTTTTCATCTCAGTACTTTTTCTTATATGTAAATCACTTTTGTATTTTGCATCAATAATGTATTTAATATCAATTGCAATTTTGGTATCTTCTTTACTTTTTTTAACCAAAGCAATACTTCCATACCTAACAGTAATAGCATCAATATTAGTATCTGCTTCAGTAATAATTACTACCTTGTTTTTCACTACTTTTACTTGTTTTATATATTCTTGTCCAATTAAATCGATGCTGGCTTCAATTTCTTTATAAATAACTTTTTCCAAACGTTTTGCTAATTTGCTTTTTTGAAGTTTTAAAGAATCTACTTTTTTTTCTACAATCATTTGTTTAGGATCTTGTCCATACTCTTCACTCATATAATTATAATAAGCAAAAAACATTATTCCTAAAGCAATGAAGGATAATATTCGCATTTTTTTGTTTTTTGAGCGTTTGACTGTAACTATCATTTTTTTATCCTACTTAATTACAAAAGATGTAAAAAACAATTTTTTAACACTGTTTCTTTTTATATCTGAATTATCAGAGGTTGCTTCGTTAATTACAGAATTAATTTCTTCTAATAATTCTTCTTTTAATAAAGCTTTTCCACCAACAGTTAACAATTCTTCAGATGAACGTGCTGAAATTTGAGCAATAACAACATCAACAATTTCAGCTTTATTCTCTTCAATTAAACCTTCAATTGTTTCTTCTGAACTTTTGAGAGTAAACGATAATTTCATTAACTTTTCTCTGCCCTTAGCATTAGTGATATTTAAAACCAAATCATTAATCGCAGCTTGAAAATTAGCTTTTTCGCCACTTGCATCTGCTTTCATAACTGTTTTTTCTTGCATAGCCCCACCAGGATTAGCTGCTTTATTCATTTCCGTATATAGAAAATATCCCCCACCAACAACAGCTAATAATAAAATAACAATTAATGCTATTAATACTATTAAAATTCCTTTTCCACCACTTTTTGCTTCTTTTTCTTCTTCAGCCATTATTTGCCTTTAGTTATATTATAATTTTGTAACATTTTTGTAATATTTGCAGAATATTCCGTGCTTAAAAAGCGCAGTATCAATGTTGTCTTTTTCTCTTTTAGTTTTAAGAGTATATCAAAAACATCATCAATTTCTCCATCTTCAATCAATTTATTAAAAATTTTTGCAGCATCTTTTGGTTTCATTCCATTATATATTTTTGTTGTTTTTCCTACTACAACACCTTTAATATTTTTTAATGTAAGCATATTTTTATCGTATATATTTTGTATAGCTTTTTTTTCTTTTTTAATTTTTGATAAAATAACTTGCAATTCTTTTTTACGATCTTGATATTCATTCTCTTTTTTTGTATAAAATTGGTTCAAGTCTTTTTTTAATTGAATAACTTCTTTTTTTTCTTTTTCTAAATTAGCACTTTTAGATGCAGAAAAAAGAAAAGTAACACTTAAGATTAATACTATAATAAATTTCAATGTTTGCCTTTAATATTTACTTTGCATATATTCAGCAGCTGCTTCATCATCTGCAATCAATAGTTTTTTAATTAACTCTTTTCTCTCTTCATCTAAAATATATGCGAACTGTTCAGTTTCTTTTTGTAAAACAAGAATATCTTTAATAAAACCATCTTCTTTAATAACCAAAGCATTTTTTTTAATGCCCAATTTTGTTAAATGCAGTTTCATTGAATTTTTATGCATAGCAAGAACTGCGAAATCAGATATAGCTCCGTATTTTGTTACAGAAGCTTGATTGATTTTATTTTTTGTTAACAATATCTCACTATCAATACTCTCAATTGCATTCGTTATTATATTTTTTTCAATTATTTTTTGATCGGTTTGCATTTTTTTAAGTTTATGCAATTTTTTAATCATGAATTATCTCCAAAAATAAGTATTTGCCCCCACAAATTTTCTGTATATTCAAAAAGATGATCACCTACCCAAGGTAAAGTGATTAAAATAAAAATAGAAACAATAACCATTTTAGGAACAAAAGACAAAGAAGCATCACTTACTTGAGTTACTGCTTGAAAAATAGAAATAGTTAAACCAATAATCATACTAACTAATAAAGAAGGTAAACCTAAAATAAGAATAATTTTAACGGTACCTTGTGCAATACTAATTAGGTCAAAATTCATTAATCTTTCACTTTAATCGTTATCTCTAATGTTTTATTATTAAGTAGTTTTCCCAATAAAGCCGTGATATCATTAATATTATCAAGATTAACTTGTATACTTTCACTTTTAGTATTGCTGTTATTTATATTGACATCACTTACAGTAGTACCATTTAAGGCACTTAAAATATCACTTTCTTTAAGTTCATCTAATGAAGAAAAATCATTTGCCATTGCTGCTCCTTCTTTTAAAGTTTCATTAGTAGTATTAATTCCATTTAGTGAATTAAACATATCTTCATGTTCTATTCTATCTAATATGTCCTTATCCTCTGGCACATCATCTCTGTGTATGTTTTCATCTATATTTTCAAACATTGTTTCATATTCATCACTGTCTATATTTTCATCTAAATCTAAAAGCAGATTTTTCATATCATCTTCAGAAAGATTATCTTCTTGTGTATCAAAATCATCAGCAATAGCTTTAATTTCATCAAGCTCACTATTTTCTTCATCAAATAAAACATTATCCAAAGACTTAAGTACATCATTTTCATCGAAATCATCTTGGTTTAGAGAAGTTATTTCTTCTTTATCATCAATTTCTTTTATAACATTCTCAATCTCTTTTATATTTTCTGCTTTTTTTTCACTAATATCAGAAGTACTTCGTAATAAAGTTGTTAACTCATCATCTAATTCAAGATGAGGGTCTACTTCGTCTTCCAGAAAATAAGTACTTTGATTTAACTCTTTTATTGCATCTACAGAATTGTTTTCATACGCATCTTCTACAATTTCAATAATTGAGTCTTGAATATTATCGCTGTCATTTCCAACATTTTTTGTTGCTTCTAAAATTTCAATGCGTTGTATTATGTGTTTAGGTATGTCTTTTATTGAATCGATTTGTATATCTTCTATACCATGTTCAATTAAAAAATTGTGTTCAATAGCATCTTTTGCATGTAAAAATTTGAATTTGGATAAGAGGGAGTTTTCACTGATGATTTTGGATTCATCAATTAAGTATATATAATCTGGGAAATCTTCAATGGTTTTTTTAAGCTCATCAAGACTATTAATATCAATGACTACACCATACTCGTCTAGTCTGTTTCTAATATTTCCATAATCTAAGACATCATGCATCTCTTTGGTAAAGTCATTATTTCCATAAATATATATATTCAAAGATTAACCTAAATTATTTTATTTATGATTATAACTGAATTTTATAAAATTTTAGATAAAATATATCAATTTAGATTAAAGGCATTAATTGAAATATATTCTAGTAATTTTTTTACTTTTTACACATATATATGCACAAACAATAAAAGATATTACTAATGTAGTGGGAATAAGAAACAATCAACTTCTTGGTTATGGTTTAGTTGTTGGACTTGCAGGAACAGGTGACAAATCAAAGTTTACCATGCAATCCTTACAAAATCTTTTAAGAAACTCATATATTAAAATTCCATCTTCTTCGATTTCATCAAAGAACATTGCAGCAGTTATGGTCACCAGTGAGTTACCCGCTTTTTCAAGACAAGGGGATACAATAAAAGTCAAAATCTCTGCAATTGGGGATGCTAAGTCCATTAATCACGGAGAACTCTTACTCACACAACTAAAAGCAGTCAATGGAAAAGTTTATGCCATTGCACAAGGAACTATTGTAGCAGGTGAAAACAATGCAACCACTGGGTATATTTATGATGGGGCAACCATTGAAAATGAAATTCCTTATAAATTAAGAGATCAAAAAGAAATCCGCTTAAGTTTGATTAGAAATTCTGCTAAATATGCAGATTTAATAGAAAGAAAAATTAATGAACGTTTTGGAAAACGCCTTGCTATTGCTTTAGATACAAGAACCATAGAAGTACAAAAACCAAAAGACATCTCTATTGTTAGGTTTTTAGCCATTGTTCAAAATATTGAAATCGACACTACAATGAAAAAACGTCTTATTATTGATATGAATACAGAAACTATTATTGCAGGCGAAAACATTTTCATTCAACCAGTAACCATAGCAAGGGATAACTTCACTATTCGTATTCGAAAAACGAAACTAAATGATTTAGAATGGGAAAATAATGAAGTAAACCTAGGCGTTGATATTGGAGATGATGTAACTATTGGAAATAAACCTGTGCAAGTTGATATTAATAATGCATTAATAAATACGAAAGAGTTACCTACTGTATCAGATTTAGTAAGAGCAATGAAAGTTATGAAACTTCCTATGAGCGATATTATAAATACAATTAAAATGATAAAAGACCTAGGCGCTTTAGATATAGAATTAGAGATAAGAGGATAGAATGGCAGAATTTTTAAGTCAAGATGAGATTGATGCACTCTTAGATATTGCAGAACAAGGTGACGATATTGAGGTTACCAATGACGAACCCATAGTTTCAAAAGAAAAGAACTACTCTATTTACGATTTTAAAAAACCAAATAGAATATCAAATGAACAATTCAAAGCATTTTCATCTTTACATGATAAAATGTTAAGAGATTTAATTACAGACCTTTCCGCAATGTTAAGGAAAATTGTAGACATAAAACTTTATTCCATTGAACAAATGACATATGGAGAATTTATTTTATCCATTCCCCAATTAACCTCACTAAATACATTGTCAATAAAACCCTTAGAAGGTCGTATTGTAATTGAGTGTAATCCAGGTATTTCTCATAAAATAATTGCTGAACTTTTAGGTTCGGGGGCGGTTGCTTCAAGTGATAACTTAGATAGGGAATTAACAGAAATAGAAGTGGAGATTTTTGATCATTTTTATCAAATGTTTGTTAAACATATGGAAAAAGCTTGGAAAGAAATTTCTACCATTAACTTTCATATTGAATCACGTGATACCAATGCAAATGCTATTCAAATTATTTCAGATCATGAAATTGTACTATTAGTTGTTTTAGAAATAACCATTGATGAAGAATCTGGTTTTTTATCTGTTTGTTATCCTATTTCTTATATTGAAAATCTATTAAATAAGATTGTTGAGAAAATGTTCTCAGAAGCAGTAAATAAAAAAGCAAGTAGGCGTCAAGATATCACTACTTTATTAGCAGGTGCTAAAATGAAAATGGAAGCAATGCTTGCAGAAACAGAACTTAGTGTTTCTGAGTTGCTTGATTTACAAGTAGATGATATTATTTTATTTTCAAAAAATGCAAGTTCTTCTTCTGCAAAAATTTATATAAATAATAAAGAAAAGTTTCTAGCTAGTTCTGGAATATCGAATAATAGAAAAGCCATACAAATAATGTCAAATCTTGATCATGAAAAACAAGAAACACTAGAAGCACTAAGATCGATAAGAAAAGAAAGAGATATTAAATCAAAAGCAGCTACTGAAAATATCAAAAGACTTCTTAGAGAAAAAGAAGCAGCCAAATACGGATAAGTATCTGGCTTTTTACTTATAAATACTTCTTTACTTTAAACTCCAAGGAATACTTTCATTTGCAAACATAGGTACAACTGTTTGATTAAAACCATCATAAGAAGAAGGAACACTAAAGTCCTTTTTTATTAAAGTAATTGTTTTTTCAATAGGAGTGAATTTATAAATCTCTCTGGCATTTAAAGAAATAAATTTATCCAAATTATCTAAAGCATTATTGTCTTCAAAAATTTGTGCTAAAACTTGCAGTGCAATAGGTGCGGTAAAAACACCTGCGGCACAGCCACAGGACTCTTTCTTGTGTTTTGGGTGAGGCGCTGAATCTGAACCAAACATTACTTTAGGATGGCCGGAAACTGCAAGATGCAATAAAGCATCTCTGTCTTCAGGTCTTTTAGCAATGGGTTTACAAAATAAGTGAGGTTTTAACATTCCACCTGCCACATCATCAAGAGTAATAATTAAATGCTGCAAAGTAATTGTGGCATAAAGATTTGTATACTTATCCAATAAATCAACCGCTGCTTTTGTTGTAATATGTTCCATAATAATAGTTAAATCAGGAAAAGCAGATGCAATAGATTCATAAATTGGCATAAATTCTTTTTCTCTGTCCATTACAAAACCATTGGTTTCACCATGAACACATAAAGGAATTCCTAATTTACTCATAGACTCTAAGGTAGGTCTTAATACATTAATATCCATAGAAGAAACACCTGTTTCACTGTTCGTAGTAACGCCAGCAGGATATAATTTAATTCCAATAATAGAATCTTTTATGTCTTTTAAAAATTCATAAGAATAATCGGCTTGAAAAAACAACGTTACAAATGCTTCAAAATCATTCTGCTCTTTTGTAGCTTCTTTTATTCTTTCGATATAAGAAAGAAGTGCTTTTTTTGTGGTAATTGGAGGAACTAAATTAGGCATTATTAATGCACCTGAAAATGTTTTGGCAGTTAAAGGAGCAACAAGTTTTAGCATTTCTTCATCACGAAAATGAATATGCATATCTAAAGGAGAAGATAAACGTAATGTCATTAAATAGCTTCCTCGTCTTCTTCACCTGTTCTGATTCTAACAATTCTTTCAATATTAGAAACAAATATTTTTCCATCTCCAATTTTACCTGTTTTTGCAGCAGCAATAATAATATCAATTGTTGATTCAACATCATCGTTTGTTACAATAAGTTCTATTTTAATTTTTGGTAAAAAATCTACAACATACTCTGCTCCTCTATATAATTCAGAGTGACCTTGTTGTCTTCCATATCCTTTTACATCAGATACAGTCATTCCTGTGATTCCCGCTTCGCTTAAAGCATCTTTTACATCTTCAAGTTTAAACGGTTTAATAATTGCCTCAATTTTTTTCAATTTATATCCTTTTATTAAGTTAATTTTATCGTAATTCTTCCTATAGTTCAATAAATTATTTTAGATGCAATGTTTTTAGCAGTTCAAAGCGAAAAATAAAAAGGAAGTAGGAGCATACATTAGTATGTAAGTATTTCATTCTTATTTTTAAACGAAGAAATTGTAAAAACACTGCGTCCTAAAATGCACGTTTAAATTCAGGGTAAGCTTCCAAACCACATTCATTAACATCTAAACCTTCCAATTCATCTTCATCACTGGCTCGTAATGGCATTATTTTATTTATAATAAAAAGAATGATAAAAGAAGAAATAAAAGCAAAACTACCTATTAGTAAAATTCCTTTTATTTGGCCCCAAAAACTAATAGTATTACTTGAAGCAAAAATAGCAACAGCTACAGTTCCCCAAATACCATTTAATAAATGCACTGATAAAGCACCAACGGGATCATCAATTTTTAATTTATCAAACATAGATACTCCAATAACAACAATACATCCACCAATGGCACCAATTAAAATAGGCGTATAAATATCGTATAAATCAGGACCTGCCGTAATTGAAACTAAACCACCCAAAGCACCATTTAAAATCATTGTAATATCTAGTTTTTTGTATTTAATATACATAATAATCGCAACCATTAAAGCTCCTGCTAAACCAGCTGTATTGGTGTTCATAATGGTTAAAGCAACCGCATCAGCACTTTCTTTTGAAGAAATAGAACCAACAGAACCTCCATTAAAACCAAACCATCCAATCCATAAAAGAAAAGCGCCCAGCGTTACTAGAGGAATATTAGAAGCAGGGATAACTCTAATGCCACCATTTTTGGGATATCTTCCTCTTCTGCTTCCAATTATTAATATGGCTGCTAATAATGCCCAACCTCCAGTACTATGAATTACTGTTGAACCAGCTAAATCATACATAGAAAGTTCTAGAAAACTATCTGCTAAAAAGTTCTTTCCCCAGCTAATATTTACAATTAAAGGATAAACAATAGAAGCCATAATAACTGTGAAAATAGCTAAAGGAACAATTCTTGCTCTCTCACTTACCCCACCTGACATAATATTAACAACTTTTCCAACAAAAGCCATTTGAAACATAAATGCAGCCCATTTACTCATAGTGGTACTTCCAAATTCGCCAAAAGCTATTTCATAACCAATTAATAAAAAAGAAAGTGAGGCTAAAGCATATATAAGAGTATTAATAGTTAAAACAGCAGCAACATTTTTTGTACGTACAATCCCAGCTTCAAGCATTGCAAAACCAGGCACCATGAATATTATTAACGTCATTGCAAAAATTGCAAAAAAGGTGTCAAGTATATAAGGTATAGAATCTAAATTCATGTTTTTCCTTCATGTATTTTTATTCTATGAGTATAGTTAATTTATGGATTTTATTATCCAGAGTTTTGTATATATTCTATACAAAATAACAGAAAAAGCTTTCTGTTATTTATCTGTACTTAAACGGCTTCGCTACCACGCTCACCCGTTCTAATTCTAATCACCTCATCAACACTAGTAACAAATATTTTTCCATCACCGATTTTTCCTGTTTTAGCGGCAGATGCAATTACATCAACAATTTTTTCAACTTCATCATCATTAACAATGAGTTCAATTTTATTTTTTGCTAAAAAATCAACAATATATTCAGCCCCTCTATACAATTCAGTATGCCCTTGTTGTCTTCCGTATCCTTTTACATCAGATACAGTCATTCCAACAACACCTACTTCAACAAGAGCTTCTTTTACATCTTCTAATTTAAAAGGTTTAACAATAGCTTCAATCTTTTTCATTTTCTTCCTTTTTAGGAAACTCAATATTGAGTTTCAATTAAATCTAAGCATATAAATTATTTTACAAGCTTGAAATACTCTCAAATATCCAAAATAAACAGTGAAAAACTACCACTGTTTAAACACTATGATCTTTTAAATTCTGGATAAGCCTCTAATCCTGTTTCATGTATATCTAAACCTTCAATTTCAACTTCTTCACTAACTCTAATACCAATAAGTAAATCTAAAAGTTTCCATACAATGAAAGAAGAAATAAATACAAATGCACCAATAACTACTATTCCAGTAAGTTGTGCAACAATTGATACCTCAGGATTAAAAATACCTACAGCTAATGTTCCCCAAATACCTGCTACTAAGTGAACACTTAACGCTCCAACGGGATCATCAATTTTAACTTTATCCCATAAAGGAACAACAAGTACAACAATAATTCCACCAACAGCACCTACAATTAAAGAAATAATGATTCCTAAATCAGGACCTGCAGTTACAGAAACCAAACCTGCAAGTGCCCCATTTAATACAAAAGTTAAATCCACTTTTTTATAAATAAGTTGCGTTAATAATGCTGCTGCTAATGCACCTGCACAAGCAGCCATATTCGTATCAGCAATTACCATAGCAATTCCATTAATATCTGCTTTAGAACCCATAGCTAATTGAGACCCACCATTAAATCCAAACCAACCCATCCATAAAATAAATGTTCCAAGCGTTGCTAAACTCAAGTTAGAACCTGGAATTGGTCTTACGCTTCCATTTTTTCCGTATTTCCCAATTCTAGGACCTAATACAATAACACCAGCTAATGCAGCCCATCCACCAACACTATGAACAATAGTAGAACCAGCAAAATCAGAGAAACCACTTAATAGTCCACCTAATTCACTTCCACCCCATGTCCAATGTCCTTGAATAGGATAAATAAGTGCCGATAAAACAGTAACAAAAATTAAGAATGGCCATAATTTCATTCTCTCAGCAATCGTTCCTGAAATAACTGAAGCAGCTGTTGCTACAAATACCATTTGAAAAAAGAAATCTGCCATTACGGGATAACCCATAGCTTCATCTGTTTTCCCACTTAACATAGAACCAGAACCTATAAATGCATTTCCATCTCCATACATAAAGTTGTATCCAACAAAATAAAACATAATACAAGAAATTGCAAATAAAGCAATATTTTTTGTGAGAACCGTTGCATTATTTTTACTTCTTGTAAGTCCTGCTTCTAACATTGCAAAACCTGCTGCCATCCACATTACTAATATTCCAGCAAATAGCAATAAAAAACCATCTAATATATATTTTACGTCCGCAAAATTTTCCATTTCCGCCCTTTAAATTTTTTTCTTAGAAAAGTATAATATATTTTATAGCATATTTTATGAGATAGTTGTATATATTTTATACATTATTTTATATATTTATTAAACAGAATAGCTATAATTTCACTAATTAAGGAGTAATAATGGAAGAACTAATCACTTTATATGAAAGAAATAAAACCAAGATAGAGGGTTTTATAGAAGAAAGTATTTCAAACATACCTATAGAAAAATTTATTAATAAAAACAACTATAAAAAATTATTCTCAACTTTTTCATCCTTGGAACTTATTTATATAGTAGATAAAAACACAAAAATGCAAACATCCCCTAATATATTTAGAAACAAAAGCATAAACTTATTACAACAACAAGACAGATCTTATTTATGCAATAAGCTAAATTTTAAAGGCAATTTACTGTATTTCTCACCTGCATATATTAGTGCAGCCAGTAATAATGTTTGTATTACTGTTACTATTAAAACAAATGATTCTATTTTATTTATGGATTTTAAACTTGAAGCTTTATTGGAAAAATTAAACTTAATAGAACTTAACAAACCTTTTCATACCTTCACCAAAGCCTTTTATTGTTTCGCTGGTTTTTCTTTGGCTTTGCTTTCTGTATTTATTGTATTTTATTCTATGTATTCTTTTTTATGCGCTTTTATAGGTTCCAATCAGTTTTCCCTAGAAATGATATTTAAACCGATAGTATCTTTAACCCTAGCATTAGCCATTTTTGATTTGGCAAAAACTATTTTAGAACAAGAAGTATTCTTTAAATCCTACACCTCAAATTCAAAAACACAAAGCGAAATGTTTATTAAATTTTTGATTACAATCATTATTGCTTTATCTATTGAGTCTTTAATGTTAGTATTTAAAATAGCTCTTGGAGATTATACACAAATGATAAATGCTTTATATCTTATAATTGGGGTTTCTTTAATCATAATATCTTTATCAATATTTATTTACTTTCATAATAAAAAGAATAAAAGAATTGTATAATATATAAATTTTTAAAAGGTTAAAAAATATGCAAGAGTTTATCGCCAGATCCAATATCATGAAAGAAATAAAAAATTCAGCCAATTTATTAAAACACTTAGATGTCAATGTTTTAATTAAAGGGTCATCTGGAGTAGGAAAAAAATCTCTTGCAAGATATATCAATGAAAATGCCAATCTTTATACTGCAAAAGTTTTGCAAAAAGATATTCAAGACAAAGTATTGGGCTTATCTAACACCTGCATTATTATAGAGCATATTGAAGATATTTCTAATACTGATTTATTCCTTTCTTGGGTAGAAGAGAATAACATTCGAATAATTGCTTGTACCACTAAAGATAATTTGTCACAAAAAATTGCAGATCTTTTTTCTTTAAGCCTTGACATTCCAAACTTAGATAAAAGAAAAGAAGATATTAAACCACTTGCCACAGCTTTCTCTAAAGAAGCTTCTATAATATTAGGGCAAGAATCAAAACCCAATAAACTAATTATCAATACTTCTGATAATGCTCATAGTTTAAGAAAATCGATTTTTTTATCTCACCTCTTTGAGTCTATTGGGGAAAATGAAATTATGATGTTAATTGAAAAATATGTTCTTGATAATATGGAAGGAGAGAATGCCTACAAAGACTTTTTGTATTTATTTGAAGCTCCCTTATTAAAAGCAGCACAAAAAAAGCACAAATCACAAGTACAAATGGCCAAACACTTGGGGTTAAACAGAATTACTTTAAGAAAAAAATTAGAAATACATAAAGAATTATTATGATCACCGCTTTAAATATTGATATTGAAAATCTAATTTCCAATAATGCAGATAATTTTGAGGTATCAAAGGTATTTAAATCCTATATCAATAACTATATTTCATCTATTGATACAATTCTTCAAAACAGTATTGGTAAAGATTTTTTAGTTAAACATACCAAACAAACAGATAAATTTATTATTGCTTTGTATAAATATATTTTGCGAAAACATTTTGGTTCTTATTTACCTATGGGTTCTTCTGTACCTATTTGTTTAATTGCTCTTGGTTCTTATGGACGAGAACAGTTATGTATTTATTCTGATATTGATTTGATGATTCTTTATGAAGATATCAAAGGCTATAACCTAAAAGAAGTTATGGAAGAATTCATTACTTTAGCATGGGATTGTGGGATAAAACTAGGCTCAAGGGTACATGAACTAAAAGATGTACAAACAAGTGTAAAAGAAGATGTCACTATTAAAACCTCGCTTATTGAATCTCGTTTAATATATGGCTCAAAACACTTATGGTATTCATATGAAAATGTTCTTTTTAAAATAAGAAAAACAAAACAATTAGATTTTATTCTTGAAAAAAACCTTGAACATAGCTTGCGATTAAAAAAATATCCCTTAAAAATGCAAGCCAATATTAAAGATGGTTATGGAGGAATGAGAGAATCGAATACACTTTTTTGGTTTGCAAATATTATTTATGGAGTAACAAAAGTAAGAGATCTAATGAATATTCTTTTTACTGAAGAAGAATATCAGAAATACAGAATATCACTGGAATATATTTTCCAAATTAGAAATCACTTACACAATATTGCAGGTAAAAAATTGGATATTATTAACTTTGATGTGCTTCCTGAACTAAGTACTAGGCTTGGATTTAAAAATACCCCTTTGCATACAAAAGAGCGACAATTAATGGCAAAAACCCTAGAGTATTTGCATAATATTCATAGTTTCACATCTATTATGATCAAAAAAATTACAAGAAAAGTTGAGTTTAAAAAAGAAAATATACCTTTATTAAAAAAATACAGATATAAAAAGAGTATTTATATAATAGAGAATAAAATTTATTGTTCGTATCATTTGAAAAGTAAAAACCTTGCTTATATTTTAAAAGAGTTATTATTATTACCAAAAGAAGTAGAAGAATTTGATGCTTCCTATGTTTATTACTTAAAAAAAACAAAGCATCCTTCAGAACTCACTACTGAGCATAAAAAACTAATTAAGAGTATATTATTAAAAGAATCATTAAGTATTTTACTTAATCTCTTGTATCAAGCAGGTCTCTTTAGATTGGTATTACCTGTTTGCAAAAAAATAACCCATCAACCACAATTTGATGGTTACCATGACTTACCTGTTGATTTACATTCTATTTTAAATATAACTTATTTTGAAAATATACAAGATCCTTTTGTCAAAAATGTATTTGATAAAATGAGTAAAACAGATCAAAAACTAGCAAAAATAGCCACCTTATTTCATGATATTGGAAAAGGAAGAAAAAAAGATCATCATGAAATAGGAGAAAAACTCTTCAAAAGTTTTGGATCTTTTTTGAGTTTTGAGCCCTCTAGTATTCAAATTATTTCCAAACTTATTAGGTATCACAATCAAATGTCTATGTATGCAACCAATGAAGATGTTTACTCTGAGAAAATAATTCTTAACTTTACAGGTATTGTTCAAGATAAACGTTTTTTAGATATGTTATATGTTTTAACCTATTGTGATATTTCAGCCGTTGGAAAAAATATTTACTCCAGTGCTACTTCTGCTTTATTAAAAGAGCTGTATTATCAAACACTTCCTGCTTTTGAAAATACAGAATTATTAAGTGAAAGTGCAAGAAAACTTTCTAAAATAAATGCAATAAAAAAACTTCCACAGTACAATAAATTAAGTGTAATAATGAAACGAAAAATCTCCTATATTGCTTCTTCACAATTGTTTTTACAATTAAAAGCAAAAGATATTTTGGATCTTGCTATTAAAGCAAAAGATGTCCAAGATTACATTTATAGAATTAAAAATGAAGATGTATTAAGTATACAAATTATTCGTTCAAAAGCTTTAAATATTGGGTATTTGTTAGGTAAATTGGAATTTCTAGACATTGGATCTATGAATATTTTTAAGCTTTACGATGAAAAAAAATGTTTTGAAATCAAGTTTACTCAAAAAATAGATGACAGTGATTTATTGTATATTGAAGATATCATTAAAAATTCTTTTGACATGAGTAAAAAAACAAAATTGATTGTACCTATAATTAATAAAAAGGATATCATTGTTGACATTAATCACACTTCTTTTTTAGCTTCTTTAAAAGTTAAAACGGCTGATCAAAAAGGTCTCTTGGCTTTTATTACAAATATTTTAGATGATTATAATATTGAGATTGAAAGTGCAAAAATGTATGCCAGCAGAGGGAAAGTTAGAGATTTATTTCTTATTGAAAAAAATGGTAATTTTGCCTCTAATGTAGATGAAATTATAAACTTACTTTGTGTGAAAAGCAAAGTTTAGTTCAATCTTAGTTTTTTTGTTTATCAAGATAATGTTGGCATACACGTCTAAGTATCTCAGAGCTGTTTAATGTCAAGATATCATTTTCATAAACATACTTTTGAATATTTTCACAAGAATACTGCGTATTTTTTTCTTTATTCCTACTTTCATCTTTAAGACTAATCTTAAACATGGTATTTAGAATCTCTACTGCATGAGTATGAGTTAAACCACCTTTATGATCAGTAATATTAAAAATGGTTGAAGAAGGTATTGTTTTTGCATTGCTTAAAATATCAACAATATTTTTGGCAACATACTCAACAGTAACAAAATCATACAAAGCATCTCTACTAAGTACATTAATTAAACTGTGATTTTCTTTATTAACATTTACAAGAGCTTGGATATTTTCATCACCTAAATCATACTCTCCTGAGTGTTTTGCTAATATTGTTGAAGGACGAACAATAAAATAATGGCAATGATTTTCATAACTTTTTATTAACTTCTCAATAGTATATTTATCTTCTTCATATTTATTACGAAATTTAAAAGAAGCATCATTTTCTACTTCTTTGTTCTCAAGAATATTAGGTAAAGCAGCACTTACAAAAAGAAATGCAGGTTTTTTATTTCCAAGTTGTTCAATGTTTCTAATAAGATCTAAGATGTGAATATTGGATTGAATACTGTTTATCTTGCTTTTAAAACTTGCGTCTTCACAATGAACAATACAATTTATACTTTCTACACAAAACATATAATCTTCTTTACATAAGCCCAAATGCTCCTTAGATGTATTTCCATCTAATAATTTCACATTTTTATACGCACAGTTATCAATGAGTTTTTCACATGATAATTTTTGAGTTTTAGAATCTAATAAACAAAAAATTCTAGAAGTGGGGAATTTTATTAATAATTCTTCTAATACACTTTTTCCTAAAAATTCATTTAATCCTGTTAATAATATATCTTTTGAAGTATGGTTGTTAGAGGTGTGAGGAAGCATGGTTTTCCTTGTTATAATTATTTTATTTTTCTGAAATAATTATAACAAGTTAAATTATATACATTCTTAAGATTTTGAAAGATTTTTTTGCTTTAAGATAGATTTATAAATCCATCTTAAAACAGCTATCATAAGACTGTGTTTTAGAAATTAAAAGTTTTTTTGCTTTTCCATAATCTTTTTTCCCAGAGCCTAATTTTGGAATCTCATCTACCATTTCATAAGAAGATGGAATCATTAATTTATTATCAAAGGCTTTTATCACTTTTGTTTTTAACTCTTTTATTTCTTCTTGATTTAGTCCTGATATAAGTACAATAACTTTTTCACCTTTTTTTTCATCAGGCGCTGTAGTTGCTACATATTCCACTTCTTCTTTATCAATTAGAAAGGATAATTTTTCTTCAATAGCCCCTAAAGAAACCATTTCACCTGCAAGTTTTGCAAAACGTGAATACCTATCAACAATGCTTAAGAAACCATCACTATCAAACTTACCTTTATCGCCTGTAACATACCAAGATTTACCATCAATACTTTTTATAACAGAGTTTGTTTTAGCTTCATTGTTTAAATAACCCTTCATAATTTGAACCCCACCAATGAGTACCATTCCTTCTTCCCCAATATCTAAAGGTTTAAAAGTATGAGGATCAACTATTTTAATAGAGGTTCCAGGAAGTGGCATTCCTACTGTTCCAATTTTATTACCCACTTGTAAATCAAGTTCAGGGGTTAAAATATCAGGCAAGTTACAAGCAGCAACAGGCGAGGTTTCGGTAGTTCCATAACCTTCAATAATGACTTTTCCAAATTTTCTTTTAAAATCATCTCTAACTTTTTGGGATAACTTTTCAGCACCTGCAACGGTATACCGTAAAGATTCAAACATTAAAGGATGAACTTTTTTATTCATAATATACAGTCTAAAAAATGTTGATGTTCCACACATAACTGTTGCTTTATATTTATTAACCAATTTCCCAACTTCATAACCATCAGTAGGATCTGGATGAGCCACTAATTTAATACCTTCAATTAAAGGGAAAAAAGTAGTAACACAAATACCAAAAGCATGAAATAAAGGCAAAGAACCAACAACAGTATCATCATCATTTACATTAAGTACAGAAGCTATTTGTTGCGTGTTTCCTAAAATATTCATATGTGACAGTTCTATTCCTTTAGGACTGCCTTCTGAGCCAGATGAGAACATTATAAGGGCATTAGATGAAATAGGTACTTTTTTAACGTGTAAGGCTTTTAAAAGCATGGCAGGGAAGATTTTGACAGATAAAAAAGTCATCAAGCCTGATATTTTTTTAATCTCAAGTTTTAAATCTTCTAAATAAAATACTTCTACTTTTTCCAATAAAGGATCCAAATTCATTCCTCTCTCTTTTAGTTTTTGAATGAATTTTTTAGAAGCTACCACAGATTGTATTTCTGCACTAGCAATACATTTAAGCAAAGATTCCACATCAGCCGTATAATTAATATTAACTGCCGTTTTTCCTAACATTAAAACAGAAGTGTTAATAAAAGCACCTGCAGCAGAAGAAGGAATTAAAAGTCCAATATTTTGACCCTTAATTCTTGTTTTAAGTAGATTTTTAAATAAAATAGCAACCGTTAAAAACTTATATCCTGTTAGTTCCATTCCCGTAGAATCAGCAACAATAAGATTATTTTTAACTTCTTTCATGGTATTAAATATTTCTTCGGGAATACTTTTAAGTACTTTTATATGCTCAGTCCATGACTCAATAGTTAAATCCATTACCCTATGTTTAACATAATCTGCTTTTGCTAATTCTTTAGGAATTTTTTGGGAAAAAGAAACAGTAACTATATTTGTACGATACGATTCAATAAATTTTTTATTTGCACGTGAAAACATAGATTCCCATAAACCTCTGATATAAAAAACATGCACATTTACATCTTTTGTTGTTTGTTTTAAAATAAGTTCAAAACCTTTTTTAAACTCTCCTAAATGACCATTTCTAGTAATTGTACCTTCGGGAAACAATACAACTACATTTCCTTCATCTAATTCTTTTGCAATTTGATTAATGCTGCTTTTGCTAGAAGTTGATGAAATAGGTAACACTTCAAAAAAGTTTAAAAACCATTTTAAATACCACTTATTATAAATACCTTTATCCATTACAAACTTGATATCTCTAGGCGTCGCCATTTGAATAATAGCCCAGTCTAACCAAGAAACATGGTTCCCTAAAAGAAGTAAGCCCCCAGTAGAAGGGATATTTGAGATACCTGTAACTTCTAATTTATATTTTAAACCAACAACAAATTTAACAAAAAAGTGAACCATAGATAAAGGAAGTTTTTTTACCGTATAAATTGCGCCAAGTATTGTTAAAATCAATAATAAATAAATAGTACTTTTAGGGTTTAAACCATTAAAAGAAACAACTGTTGTAAGAACTAAAACTAAGACCATAAATAAAGATTGAAAAAAGTTACTTCCAGCTAGTACCGTACCTAGTTTTTCAAATTTAGCATTAAATTGTAAGAGAGAATTTAGAGGAACAACAAATAATCCCCCACAAACACCAAAACCAAAAAAGACAAGCGCCAGTGAAAAAGAAGAATCAACATTTACACTTAAATATATCATTAAACATAAACCTGCTGCTGCTATTGGGATACTTCCCGTTTCTATGTAGTTTTTTGAAATTCTTGTATATAAAAAAGATCCAAAAGCAACTCCAAAACCTGCTGCTCCAAGAATTGCGTTAATCACAAATACACTGGTAATATTTAAATATTCTTTTGCATAAGCAGGAAATACAGCCAACATTCCTTGAGAAATAGCCCAAAAAATGGAAATTCCAAAAATAGATAATAAAAGTACTCTTGTATTTGTAATCTCTTTTATATTCTTTTTTAAAAGTTTGGCTTTAAAATAATCATCTCTGTTAAAAACAATCTTTTTATCCACTTTAAAACCAGTATCTATTTTCTTTAAAATTAAAAAAGAAATACTAAGTTCAAACAAAGCAATAAGAACAATATAATAAGTCAGTGGCAAAAATTTATTTAAAAGCTCATCTTTAGAAGAAATTAAATCATAGGAATTAATTCCGTATAAGGTTTCAAAAATATAAGAAAATAAACCCATAGTAAATAAAATTGCAATCATTGAAATTGATTGCACAAAAGAATTTCCTAAAGATAAATTCTCTTTTTTATAAATACTTATAATAATTCCAAACTTAGCAGGAGAATAAATAGCACTTTGAATGGCCAATAAAAATATTCCAAACATTGCTAAATTAAAGCTTCCTATAGCATAGGCAATTACCATAAATATTGATAATATAAAAGACGAAACGGCACCATAAACTAAGACATTTTTTTTATCATATTTGTCACTTAAAAAAGCAGATATTGAGAAAAAAAGTAAAAAAGGTATCAGTATTAATGCATTAATTATTGAAATTAATACAACTTGTTCACTGCCATCAAAAATTTTGAAAGCTATGTTTTGTAGTAGAATTTTATGCGAAATATCAACAGCAACATTACAAAATATTACTGCTAAGAAAGCAAATTTGAGTAGTTTTATATTCATGTAGGTCCTTAAAAAGGATATTCTACATAAAGCATGCTTTATTATTTATGATGATAATCTCTCTTAGAAAAAATATAACTTCTTTCTAAGTTATGCTTTTATTTTTTTTATAATAGCATCCAAAGAAAAAATAATTAATGCCAACCAAATAAGTGCAAAAGTAATTAATTTATCAAAATTAAATTCTTCATTATATACAAAAACCGCGAGTAAAAAAGCACAAGTAGGTCCTATGTATTGAAAAAATCCAAGCGTTGAAAGTTTCATTCTTGTAGCAGCCCCATTGAATAATAATAAAGGAATAATAGTAGCTAATCCCCCAAGGGTTAACATAAAAGTAATATAGTCACTTTCATTCAAAAATGCCATGCTGTTTGTATTAATTAAATACAGTATATAAATAATTGCCAAAGGCATTAACATTAGTGTTTCAACAAATAAACCTACTATTGAGCCTACGTCAACCTTTTTTCTAATCATTCCATAAAAAGCGAAAGAAACAGCCAAAGATAAAGAAACTAAAGGAAGTGTTCCTAAGGCAATAATTTGATATAAAACAGCTAAAAATGCAATTACAATGGCAATATTTTGATTTCTCGTCATTCGTTCACCAAAAAATATAAATCCCAAAGCAATGTTAATAAGTGGATTAATGTAATAACCAAGAGAAGCTTCCATTATTCGTTCATTTGCAACTGCCCAAATAAAAATAAGCCAATTAATTGATACAAAAAAAGTAGAGTACAACAAGTATTTCAATTTATTCTTATTTTTTAATAATAATTTGAGTACTTCTGTTTGTTTAGTAAGATATACCAAAGGTATTAAAATAAGAAAGGACCAAACAACTCTGTGCATCAAAACTTCAAGCGCAGTAACCCCTCCTACTTCTTTAAAATAAATGGGAGATACAGCACCCCAAAATAAAAATGCAAACACTGCAAATATATAACCTAATTTTTCTTCTTTCATATACTTCTCTTTATTTAAATTTGTTTTTAATGAAGTAACTTTTTAAGTGTAGTACTGTTGTTAATTTCATCTTTAATCCAAGGAGATATTACAACTTTTTTACTTAAAGTATTTTTGATTTCATTAATATATTTAACTTCATTTAACGCTTTATGTTGCAATACTCTATTACTCGTTTTACACAAAACAAAACTTCTGTTAATTACCCAAGCATAAGGTGTAATACCCGCTCTTTGTAAATCTTCTTGTAATGCTTTTGCTTCATGTGTGGGAGTAGCTTCGGCAAGTGCTAATAAAAGTATTTTTGTAAACTTTTTATCTTTTAATAAAGGAATCAATTGTATTAGATCATCAGAATTTTCATTCTTTACATTTTTAGACAGTTCTTTATGATACGCATTTGAAGCATCTAATAACATTAAAGTATGTCCTGTTGGTGCCGTATCTAAAACAACAAATCGCTCTTTTGCTTTATTAACGGTAGATGCAAAAGCTTCGAAAATTGCAATCTCTTCTATACAAGGCGAATTTAATTCTTCTTTTAATAAAGCCATATCATCAGATGAGAGTTTGTTTTCATTTTGTTTAATTACTCTGCTTATATGTTTTTGTGTTTCATATTTTGGATCAATTTTCTCAATAATTAAATCTTTTGTATTATTGTTTTTTATATAATCCAAGTGAGCAGCAGGATCTGTGGTTGACAAAGTTACTTTATGTCCTAGAGAAGAAAGTTCATAAGCAATCAAGGAAGCAATAGAAGTTTTACCAACGCCTCCTTTTCCCATAGTCATAATTAAACCACTTTTATCTTTTTGAATATCATTTAATAAATCTTTCCAAGATATAGTATCTTCTAAAGCTTCATTTATTTTCTCTTCAAAAGAAATAAGTTCAGCCATATCTTCTTTCATTGCTTCATTGTTTATAACAGCTTCTAAAGATTCTAAACCAAGAACGCCTTGGGGGTAAAAACCAATTTCATTACTCGATATATTTTTTAAATTTTCTGGCATAACAGCTAATGCTTCTTTTGATTTTTGGTAAAATGCCTGCGCGATTTCATCACTTGAATCTTCTTTAAAAACACCATTTATTAATAAATGTTGCTTCTTCATTCCTTGTTCATTTAATTCTTTGCTTGCTTTACTTACTTCTAAAAGGGATAGTTTTTCAGCTCTGCTCACCAAAATCAACAAAGTTTTTGAGCTATCTTTTAAATTATCAACCACTTGTTCATAAAGTATCTTTTGCTCAACTAAGCCAGACACGGGTCCTAAACATGAAGATCCCGTTTGATTATTAGCAATAAAATCTTTCCAAGCACTGGGAAGATTTAACAATCTCAAAGTATGACCAGTAGGAGCAGTATCTAAAATAATATGATCATATTGTTTTATAATATCATTATCTCCAACATATTTAGAGAATTCATTAAACCCAGCAATTTCTACAGAACAAGCTCCAGATAACTGTTCTTCCATTTGATTTATTGCCTCTTTTGGCAATAAATCTCTATAAGGACCTACCACTTTTTCTTTGTATTCATTTGCTGCAATTACAGGATTAATATTCATTGCAAATAAGTTTTTTGTATTATTAATTAAAGAAGGTGTTGAGCCTAATTTGGTATCTAAGACTTCGTCTAAATTAGAAGCAGGATCAGTAGAAATCAACAATACTTTTTTATTCATTTTACTTAAAGCTAAAGAAATAGCACAAGACATAGATGTTTTTCCAACCCCACCTTTTCCAGTAAAAAAGACGAACTTAGGAATATTCTTTAATAATTCTTTCATCTTAAAGCTTAGCTACAAAAGAAGATAAACCAAGTTTAGCACTTAAGCTAGGAACACTTGGATATTCTTTTGATAGAATTAGCTCATCGTCTAAGAAAAATAATGGTAAACACGAAACACCTTCATCCTGTAAAAGTCTTGAAACACTTTTATTTAATACATACTCTGCTGGATTAGTTGTTAAACTATATCTATTAACTTCAAAGTTTTTTTTGTTTAATGAACTTAAGAAGTTTGCTAATTGCAAAAGTGTAACATCAATGTCAGTTCCACACACACCTGTGGGACAACACATAGCAGGATCATATATTGTTAAGGTTTTACATTTCATCATTATTTTAGTGCTTCTATTACTTTAGGTAATAACACTTCTTCAATATCATTATACGTTTTAACAAAAGAATCAAAAGAGGAACCATCGGGATCTTCAAAACCAACATGAATTGTTTTTACTGCTTTTGGGAAAATAGGGCATGTTTCTTTAGCGTTTGAGCATACAGTAACTACTAAATCATAAGCATTATTTATAACAACATCCAACGTTTTGGAATAATAAGAATCTAACCAGATTTTTTTTTCTTTTAATAATTTAATCGCATTTGAATTGACTTTTCCACTTGCTTTTACTCCTGAGGAATCAGCGCTATAACCATCTAAGTTAGCATTAATTAAAGCTTCCGCAATAATACTTCTACACGAATTCCCTGTACATAAAATTAATATTTTTTTATCTGTGTTCATTTTTTTCCTTTTATTTATAAATTAATAACTATAAGCCAAAGCAAGTAATACGATTAGTAACACAGGTGGCGTTATAATAAATCCAAATTTACTGTATTGTAAAAAAGAGATATTAATTCCTTTTTTTGCCAATACATGTAACCAAAGAAGTGTTGCTAAAGAACCAAAAGGTGTCATTTTGGGTCCTAAGTTTGAACCAATAATATTTGCATATACTAAAGCCGTATTAGGTATATTTTCCAAAGCTATATCCATAATCATAATGGTTGGCATATTATTCATAATGGCTGATAAAAATGCCGATAAAAAACCAGTAGCAACAATAGCAAATACATCACCTTGGGATGCTATGTTTTTTAAAACTACTTCTAGGTAATCCGTTAAACCAGCATTTTTCAAACCATACACAACAATATACAAACCAATAGAAAACCATACAATTTGCCATGGAGCTTCTTTTATAATATGTAGGGGTTTAACACTTTTAAATGCTGTTGCAATAAGTAAAAATAATAATCCTCCCCCTAAAGCAAATACACTTACTGGTAAATCATAAATATCACCAATAAAGTATCCCACTAACAATACAAGTAAAAATACCCAAGAAATATAAAATAATGTTATGTTCTTAATAGCTGTTCTAGGTTCTTTTAATAAAGAAATATCAACTTCTTTAGGTATATCTTTTCGTAAAATTAACCATAAAAAAACTATTGAAGCTACAACACTAACAAGATAAGGAACAATCATAATACTTAGGTATTCCATAAAACCAATATTAAAATAATTTGCGGTAACAATATTAGTAAGATTAGAGAAAATAAAAGGTAAAGAAGCAGAATCAGATATAAATCCCCCTGCTAATAAAAAAGCAACAATACTTTTCATATTAAGTTTTAGTATTTTCATTTTTGCTAATAAAATAGGCGTTAATATTAGTGCTGCTCCATCATTTGCAAAAATAGCAGAAACAAAAGCCCCTAATAAAATAGAATAAACAAACATTTTGTGTCCATTTCCATTCGATACTTTTGCCATTTTCAAAGCACACCATTCAAAAAAACCAATTTCATCTAAAACCATAGATAAAATAATGATTCCAATAAAACTTAAGGTGGCATCCCAAACTATAGAACTAACAATTAGTACATCCGAAAATGATACCACTCCTAAAAGTAAAGCAACAATTGCCCCAATAACAGCAGATGTTCCTATTTGAAGATCTTTAGGTTGCCAAATAACAAAAATAAGTGTTATTATAAATAAAGAGGAGGCAAGTATCATACTCTTCCTTTTTTACTTGTATTAGACATTGTCATCTTCAAAAGTATCCACACTTTTTAAGACATAAATATACGTATCAACTTCAAACTCATCATATCGTTCAACACAGACTTCAAGACGTTCGAATTCATCCCCTTCAAAAATATCAAGTTTTTCCCAATGATTTATCAAGTTACTAGAATAGAACAAAAAACCATGAATAGTATCTCTGGTCTCATCTAAAGTAATACCAGGATAACCCATAGAAGCAGACCAACCTTGATCTTTTAATTTTCCTCTTACTGTTGCAGGTACAAACTTTCCTACAATTTCTTCTAATACATGTCCATTGGGACAATTAGGCATTAATGTTCCATATACAAATAAACAATCTTCCATTTTTTTCCTTCTATTTTATGATGTTTTACAATTTTTTTTAAGTTTTGGTAAATCTAATTCTAAATACATAATTTCTTTTATGCATTCATTTCTAAATTGATCTTGAGGAGAACGTATTTCATAAAAAGCCCATCGTCCTTCTCTTTTTACGCTTAGAAATCCTGCTTCTTTTAAGATTTTTAAATGCCTTGACAAACGTGATTGAATCATATCAAAGGATATTTCTAAATCACAAACGCATAATTTCCCATGAAGATTTATAAATTGAAGGATTTTTATTCGAGTAGGATCGTTTAACGCAGCAGTAGTTTTTAAAAACACATCCATCTTCATCCTTATAATTTAAGGAAGTATAACCAAATATTTATTATATATCAAGATATGTTGATATATAGATGTAAGTTTGTAAAGTGCATATGTTTGTTTATTTTAGCGCTGTATAAATCTCTTTTGTTTAATACAAGAGTACTTAACTTTTAGTAGCCCTCTTCTTGCCATTTTTCAAGTACAATATTTTTCTTATTTTTAATTTTTTTCTCTAAAAAAATCCTAAAAGCACCTGCTAACACTTTACATTCTAAAATACACTCAATATCTTTTTCATTACGAGTAAGGTGTGCTTGATTAATAAACTCTATATTAATATCTTTATGAGGTCTTAATATAAGCTCTAAGGGTTTATCTTGGTATAAATAACCTTCTTTTATCACTCTAAAATAAAATCCCGTTTTAGCCTCTTTTACAACAAGAGACGTGAGTTTTTTAATATTTAAAATAGAAGATATTTTCCAACATGGTTGTCTGGGTTGAGATACTTCTACAATCAAACTTCCATTTGAATATTGATCCCCCAAACAAATATCTTTATCATCCGTATTAGAAAGAGTAATATTCTCGCCAAAAGCACATAAGGGTAAATCAATATTATAGGTCTTTTTAAAATAAGCATAATTCTTTTTAGAATAAACACAAATGGCTTTATCAAAACCTCCGTGATGTCCTTTATCTGTTTGAGTATCATTTTTTAATCCTAAAAAAGTAACAAAAACCTCTTCAGTAATTGGCTCTTTTTTATAAGAACTTTGATATTTTTTTCCCTTGGTATCTTTTATATCTTTTATTTTTCCTGCAAAGATATTTTCAATACTTAGGCTTTTCATTTTTCATCCAAAAGAAGAATACGTTTTGTCATTAAGTCATGTTCCCATTCTTCAAAAAACAAACAGATTTTTTTTGATACGTTATAATTTAGATAAACAAAATAATAAGTAATTTTAAGTAATAAGTGTTTCATTTGATTTCCTTATAAAGAGTTTACAAAAAATAAAACAGGATAAGAATAGCAAAAAGCTACAATAGATAGGATAAATTGTACATATTAATAAAACAAGCCAAAAGCTTGTTTTATTAAGTTTAGTCTTTTAAGTCAGCTAAAATTTTAGCTTTAATTGAAGGTACTGTAAATCCAAAGTGCTCGAATAATTCAGGAGCAGGTCCAGAAGCACCAAAAGTATCCATTCCATATACAACATCAGCAAATCTATAATATTCCAGCGCACGTCCCGCTTCAATAGCAAATACTTTTGTATTTTTATCAATTACACTTGAAATGTATTCTTTATCTTGTTCTATAAATAAATCATAACAAGGAACAGAAACCACATTAGCTAAAACACCCTCTTTTTCTAATTCACAAGATGTTTGTAACGCTAACATTAATTCACTTCCAGAAGCCATAATAGTAATACTTGCATTGTCTCTTTTTTTAAGCAAATAAGCACCATTTTCAACATTTCCAAAAGCTCTTTCATTTTTAAGAACTTTTAATCCTTGTCGTGAACATACAAATGCACTAGGAGCATTCAGCGTTAAGGCTTTTTTCCATGACTCTACATTTTCAGTAGCATCAGCTGGTCTAAAAACATAAAAATTAGGTAAGGCTCTAAATTGAGATAAGTGCTCAATTGGTTGATGTGTTGGTCCATCTTCACCAACACCAATTGAATCATGAGTCCAAACGAAATGTTGAGGAATAGAAGCTAACGCTGCAATTCTTGCTGCTGGTTTTAAATAATCAGAAAATACAAAAAATGTTGCGGAAAAAACTCTGAATAAACCATATAAATTCATAGCATTACAAATAGATGCCATAGCATGCTCTTTGATTCCAAAATGCAGATTCTTACCATGAGGATAATCTCCCATGCCTTTTAATTCTGTTTTATTTGAAGGTGCTAAATCAGCTGATCCACCCATAAAACCTGGTATTGCAGCTGCAATTGCATTTAAAATTTTATGATTGGAATCTCTTGTTGCAACAGAAGTATCTGCTTCAAAAGAGGGATATTCAATACTAGAAAAATCAGGGTTCGTATAGGTTTTTATTTTAGCTTTATCTTCTGCATTTAAAGAAGTATCCCATGCAGATACAAGATCTTGACCACTTTTTGTTTTATCAAAAGCAGCTTTTACATCAGATGAAATTACAAATTTTTCCAAAGGATCAAAACCAGCGTTTACTTTCGAAGCTGCTATTTCATCATCTCCAAGTGGTGCACCATGAGTATGGTGTGAACCTTCCATCGTTGCAGCACCTTTACCAATAGCAGTATTTGCTTTAATTAATACAGGTTTTGTAGCTGCTTTTGCTTGTACAAATGCTGCTTCTATTTCTTCAAAATTATGTCCATCTATTTCAATTACTTCAAAATTAATAGCTTTAAAACGTGTAACTACATCTTCATCCCAAGCAATAGATGTATCGCCTTCAATTGTAATATTGTTTGAATCGTAAATAATTACTAAATTGTCTAATTTTTGATGTCCTGCTGTTGATGTAGCTTCATAAGATAAACCTTCTTGTAAATCTCCATCTCCACAAAAACAGTATACTTTGTGATTAATAACATCTTTTCCTAAAACATTTTGAGCATATTTAGAAGCCATTGAAAAACCAACCGCATTTGCAATACCTTGACCTAAAGGTCCTGTCGTAATTTCAATACCATGAGTATGACCAAATTCAGGATGACCTGGAGTTAAAGAGTGTGTTTGTCTAAATTGTTTCATATCATCAATACTTAAATCAAAACCCCAAAGATGTAATAATGAATAAATTAAAGCACTTGCATGCCCGCCTGAAAAGACTAATCTATCTCTATTTAACCATTTTGAGTTTGTTGGACTGATATTTAAGTGAGTACTTAATACTGTTGCGATATCAGCTAAACCCATAGGTGCACCTGGGTGTCCTGAGTTTGCTTTTTGTACCATATCAGCTGCTAAAAACCTAATTGTATCAGCTTGTTTTTGAAGTAAAGACATATGAATCCTATTTATGAATAATTTTTTGCGATTATACCCAAATAAGCCTAAAAAGTGAAGTTATTTATAGAAGGCAAGTGCCTTCTATAAATCCACATCAATATCATTATCTATAAATATTTTTATATGTGAGTTGGGTGAAAAAGTACTCTCAAAGACTTTAAATTCTTCATCATCAATGATTTCATTTTCTTCTTGTTTTACCCATTTTAAATCACTGTCTTGCAAAGATATACTGTTTTCATTTTCTCCAAAAATTATATATTCTTCTTCATCAGCTAATAAGACACCTTTTAAATCAACATTTTGATTATTTAAAGCCATTTTATCAACTTCAGGTTCTACTTTTGCAGAAACCAAATCAATATCATCATCAAGAACTAAATCTTTTGCTTCTATTTCAAACCAAACATCAGCTGCTTCTTTTTCGTTTCCATCATTGTCTAAATAGCTTGATTTAAGACCAATAACATTACCATTTGATGTTTCATTACTAGTAATAGTGCCTAAAGATATTTCAGAAACATTTGCTTCTTTAAGACCCATTAATTCACCTTCATCAGTAATACCATCTGAATTTGAATCTTGCCAAATTTTAAGTTCAGAAAAAGCATCATCATCTGCATTAATAACGCCATCTTCATTTGAATCCAGTTCTCTTAAAGCATCATATCCATCACTGGCTTTTGTTCCATCTTCTTTAATTGTTTCTTCACCAAATAATTCAGAGGCATCATTAATAATTCCATCATTGTTAATATCTCGAACCAATAAACCATCATCAGCTCCAACCCAACCAGTAAGATCAATATCTCCATCATTATCAATATCAAATTTCACACCATTTGCTAAAGATATAGTTTCAATACCATCATTGTCTAAATCAAGAATAATAGGTGTTGAATACGTACCGTCAACAATTGCATCTTTTAACTCAACTTCTATATCTGTAATATTAACAATTTCTTGATTGTATGTACTTTTTACGTTAAATGAAACCTCAAGCTTTCCTTCTTCGTTTAATACACCCGTATAGGTTTTGGATTCATTCCATGTATTATTTGAATCTGTATAATGATTGTATGTCAAGGTTTCTTCTTCTACATCATTAATTGAAATAATAAACTTATCAACCGTTATTGAAGATGCAGTTTCCGCATTATCCCAGCTTCCTGTAGCAGTAGAATCAAATGTTAAAGTAACTGTTTTTCCTGCGTTTAATACTCCAAAATCAAATACTTGTGTTTCAATATCATCAGGTGCATATCCATAAGCATGCCCATCACCATCATTACCAAGATTTACAATATCACTACCTTCTTTAACAATATCCATCGTTGTTGTACTGCTCTCAATTGAATCTGTTGCAGTACTTGTATCTCCATTACTTTCTCTTGTAGTAACACTTCCTTCTATTGTATTAATTTCACTGCTGCTTAAAGAACTCCCACTAATCAGTATAATAGATGCTTGTACACCTGTTTGCACTTCTATTGAAACTCTTCCATCTTCAATACTTAATTCATTTCCATTTGAATCTTTAACCATACTTACATTATTAGGAATAAGAATACTTACTTCAGATAAAGTCTCATTTATGTCTTCTTGTGTAGCAAGAATAGAAATAGTAGTTTCATATGTCACTTCTGATTCATTAAAAACGCTGCTATCTCCAATAGTTTCACCATCAGAGAATTTAAAGTTTTCAAAGTTTTTAAGTTTGTTTTGAATTCCATTTACATTATTGTCATAATCTGCTTTTGTATATGAGCCTAATACAATTGAATCTATTCCAGAACCACCATCAATGTCTTTGTTAATTGCACCATTGATCGTTATCATATCATTGCCAGATTCTAATTTTATTTTATCAGTCGTATTACCTTCTATGTAAACTCTATCATCGCCAGAGCCTGACTTAATTTCTTTATTTACATTCCCGCTTACAACTAGGGTATCATCACCTGCCTCTAGCTTTATTTTTTCATTTGTATTGCCTTCAATGTAAACCGCATCATCACCAGAGCCTGTCTTAATTTCTTTATTTACATTCCCACTTATAGCTAGAGTATCATCACCTGCTTCTAGCTTTATTTTTTCATTCGTATTACCTTCTATATAAACCACATCATCACTAGAACCTAATTCCATTTCATTATTTAAATCACCATTTATAATAATAGTATCATCATTTAATTCAATTTCCTTGATTTTATCCTCTATATTACCCATTCCTTTTTCAACATTGTAACTTACCACTTCAATATCAAGTGTAACCTTACCTGCAAAATCAGCCAATGTTTTATCACTAATTTCATAATTAAGATGTAATACTAAATCATCAAAATCAGCATCTCCTAGATTAGGTAAATCTTCAATCTTAATAGTTGTTCCACCTTGTCCATCAGAAGTAAACACAAAATGATCTTTTCCATCGCTATTAAAAACAGGGTTATCATAATACACAGGAAAAGATGAAGCAGTTCCATCTATTAATAATACAGGCGTTGAACTTGTAGTATCAAAAGTAATTACACTGTTTTCATCAACAGTATCATCTGCATTATAACCAGCAATTATAAAGAATCCATAGTTTGTATTAGGATTTAAATCACTTAAATGCGCCCCAGAATTCATTCCATTTTGATTATCCACAACTATGGTTGCTTCTCCTATAGGCTTTCCATTCTCATCTATTTCATAATATCCAACCACATTATCATATCCAGCTCTCTCACTTACAAAAGTAAGATCATTATTAAGACCTGTAACATTAATATTTAAGGTTGTTTCACTTATTCCCCCATTTCCATCACTAACTACAATTGGCACTAAGATATTTGCATACTGTCCTTCATTTAAAGAATCATATGAACTTGCATCAAAGGTATAACTTCCATCTGTATTTACAATCAATCCATTTGGTATATCAGCACCAGCTTTAATAGTAAAACTTAAAGTATCCCCTTCTGCATCACTTGCAGTAATTTGACCAACTAAGGTTCCGTCCTCTACTACTATTTGTGTAGATAAAGCATCAATAACAGGTGCATCATTAACGCTGTTTACTTGTACTGTAACCGTTGCAGTATCACTTTTCCCATTTCCATCACTAATGGTATACGTAAAACTAGCAACCCCTGAATAATTTTCTTCAGGGGTAAAAACAACATTTCCATTATCATCTAAACTAACTGTACCATGTGTGTTAGTACTAGCCGTCACATTTGTAATTGTTATTGTATCACCATTGGTATCTGTATCATTTGCCAATAAATCTGAGGCTTGAATAATAAGAGACGTATCTTCTTGTGTTGTAATATCAGAAGCCACATAAGTAGCATCTACGTATTGAATAGTAAAGTTTGAATTTATATTTGCATTTAAAGAAAATTCAATACTTGAAAAAGCTACCCCTACAGTAAAAGAGTTAGTCATTACAGAAGCATCATCATCTTGTTGTAATTCTCCGCTTGCTACTACATTTCCATTATTATCATATGCTTCCCATGTTGCTTTTGCATCTGCACTATGAGTACTAACAAAATGGCCCCCAAGTCCAGCTAATCCAATTTCTGCACCTGCCAAAATAGTTCCGCCAAAATCAATTGTTACGGTTTCATTTTGTTCTAATTGTGCATCATTTCCACCTACGGCACCTATACCAACGCCTTTTTGATTATCTAAATCATCATCCATAAATCCAATAGATGTACTTGATCCATCTCTTGTTGCACTTATAGTGATTTCATTTCCATTTTCTGTTGAGTAGGTTAAAGAACCATCTGTATTTTGTGCTCCCCACTGAGAGATGCTTCCGTCTTCTTCTTTTGTTCCTAAGAAAACACTCTCTTGTATTGTATTATCATCTACTGCATCAGGAGCTACATTGTATGAAGTAAAGACAGCACTTGCTACATCATAAGTACCATCTTTAAATTCAATTGTTTCTACATTTCTAAGCTCTGTAACATCGCCTTTTCCGTCATCATTACTATCGCTTTCAATCGATTCTGTTACAATTACATTTCCAGTTGAATCAGTCGTAATCGTGTATTCTTCAATATCTTTTCCAAAAGAAACAGTATCTGTTCCATCTCCCGCATCTATTACTAAGGAATCATTTGTATCATCGTTATTACTAGTCACATATCCATTTTCATTCGTTCCAGATAATACATCATCTGTATTAATTCTATCATTTCCAGATCCAGTCATTACATAATCATCACTTGATTCAGTATTAATATTAGACGAAGACCCATGCCAATAATGTGTGCTATTTGTTTGCGCTGTTGTATTCCCAACACTGTCTGTTTCTGTCACAGAATAAAATTCATTATCATTAACAGGTGTTCCACTTTGATTTTCAATTGAAAGATTCCAAGTACCATCAGATTGAACTTCTGTTGTCCCAACTGCATCTCCATCCTCATTATAAAGGGTAACAGTATTTCCAACTTCAGCTCCCGTACCTTTCATAGTTACACTTGAATAATCACCCTCATTATCAACAATATCAGTAATTTTTAAATCATTTATATCAGGTGCAGTTGCATCTATACTCAAACTATCACTAGCAGATGTTTGATTTCCTTGCCCATCACTTCCTTTTATTGTAGCTGTATAATTTCCATCAGCTAAAGCATCTACTGCTGGAATAGTAAACACCCACGTTCCATTTGATTCAGGTGTAACATTGTAATCTTTTCCATTTACACTTAAAGTAAAGTCTCCATCTGTATTTTGTGAAGTTCCACTAAATGTTGGAGTATCGTCATTAGTTAAGCCAATATCATTAATAGAAATTTCTGGTAAATCTCCTGAAAGTACAGTTTCAGCGGTAAATGTACCATCATTGAATTTGAAAACCTCTGTGTTTCTTACAATGATAGTATCACCTGTGGTATTGATATTATCAACAATTACAATTTCGCCCTTATCATTTATACTAATAGTAAAGTCTTCTCTATTTCCACTTAAAATAACAGTATCTGTTCCATCTCCACCATCAAAAACAATACTATCATTTACATCATTATCATTAAAAGTAAAAGTATCATCACCACTACCTGCTAATGCATAATCATCAAAATCATCACTTTGAGCATTATTCCAAGTAAAGGCATTAAAATGAACCGCAGGTGTTTCAGCTGTTACATTACCAGCAGCATCAGTTTCTGTTACTTTAAAGAATTCATTATCATTTCGAGGAGTGTTTTCTAAATTTGTAATATCAAAACTCCAAGTTCCATTTTCTAATACAGTTGTTGAACCTAAATAATTATCATCTTCATCATAAAGTTTAATTGTATTACCAGCTTCATCTGCTGTACCACTCATTATAATCTCAGAATGATCTCCATTTGTATCAACAATATCTGTTATTTTTAATTCATTAATATCAGGTGCATCTGCATCTACTGTAAGAGCATCATTTGCACTTACATTGTTTCCTTGTGCATCACTTCCTGAAATAGTAGCTGTATAATTTCCATCATCTAAAGCATCTTCTGCTGGAATAGTAAAGCTCCATGTTCCATTTGCTTCTGGTGTAACTGTATAGTCTTCTCCATTTACATTTAACGTAAAGTCGCCATCTGTATTTTCAGAAGTTCCACTAAATGTTGGAGTATTGTCATTTGTCAATATAGTATCATTGATAGTAATTTCTGGTAATACATCTGTATCTACTGGGTCAATGCTTATTGAACCTGTATCACCTGTACTTGATGCTGCACTTACTTTATAATCTGGTAAATCTCCACCGTCATTTACGATTTTTGCACCAGCAGTTGTTAATGTAATAACACCTGATGTTGGATCGATTGCATAGTTTGTTGTGTCATCTATACTAAATGTGATTGTTGAATTATCTGGGTTTGTAGATTCCGCATCTCCCACTATTGTAGAAGTTGTTGCTGTCCCTTCAGTAATTGAAGCTAATTGAGAATCAACTGTTACAGTTAAGCCATCATCTACATCTGTTGTATTGGTTGGGTCAATGCTTATTGAACCTGTATCACCTGTACTTGATGCTGCACTTACTTTATAATCTGGTAAATCTCCACCGT
>JABSOM010000019.1 GCA_013215945.1 Campylobacteraceae bacterium | reverse complement strand
GTGCATATGGTATTTGGGCAATTGATGGAAAAGAAGTATTAGTAGATAAGTATACATTTATCTCAGGTTCACAAAATGTTAAAGTTGGGGACACATCAAGTATGATTGTTCGTAATGAATATGGTAAAACATTTGCAACAAGAATAAACTAAAACAATATATCAAAACTTAAGTTGACGCGAACCAACCTAGGTCTTTAAGAAAATTATTGCAAAATTTCATTTCTCTCCTGAACCGAAATTTAAAAAAGGAATACCTTTTAGGTGTTCCTTTTTTTATGTCTTTTTTACAAAAGCATTTGATAATAGAGCTTAAAATTATATCCTTGAAAAATCTTCACTTTTTAATATATTTAGCTATAAAACTAATTAACTTTATTTTAGTATCAGATACAGGCAGTATTTAGTTTAAGTATTATAATAATTAAATAGTCTCGAGAAAGTAGCCTGTAAGATCAGTATATTGTTCTTAAAATAATTCAGATATAATTCTGAAAAATTGACTAAATTAAGGGATATTATTTTGATAAATGCACTGGGCGAAACGACTAAATTAATAATAGTGGTACTTTTTGCTGTTTTATTTGTTGTAATGGGAGATACTATTGGTAAAGTTCTTACGACAAGTGGCGTTGAGCCTTTTATTGTAGCTTGGTCAAGGTTTCTCATTGCTACTCTTATTATTTTGCCTTTTTCTGGGCTTAAAGTTTCTGAGTTAAAATTTCTGATTGAAGCAAAAGTCATAATGCGAGCTGCTTTTATTACTGGGGCAATATTTTTTATAATCTCCGCTTTAAAAACGGAGCCTATTGCAAATGTTTTGGGCGGCTTTTTCATAGGACCCATTATTTCTTATGTTTTAGCGGTTGTACTTCTTAAAGAAAAACCCTCACGACTTCAAACGGGATTATTAATACTTGGTTTTATTGGTGTTATAATAGTTGTAAAACCAGGATTTGGGGCAAGCACGGGAATGGTACTATCTCTTTTGGCTGGAACTTGTTATGGGGCATATCTTGCTTCTACAAAAATGATTGCAGCTGATTTTAGACCAAGATTCCTTCTTTTTTCTCAACTTTGTATAGGATCTATAATTTTGACTCCTTTTGGAATTTTAAATGATATCGAAATACCCAACTTTGATGTAAATATCTATTTTTTATTGATAGGCAGTGCTGTCTTTTCTGCTGCTGGTAATTATTTGTTGGTTATTGCTAACAGAATGGCAGATGCCAGTTTAATTGCTCCTTTAGTGTATAGCCAGCTCATATATGGTGCTATATTTGGAATAGTAGTTTTTGGTGATGTCCCTGATGCCTCTTCTACCCTTGGTTTATTATTAATCTCATTATCGGGTTTTGGTTCTTTATTATTATTTAAAAGAAAATCACAAGCAGGTGCTATTCTTGAAGCTAGAAAAGGGATATGATTCCTATTAGTGTGAGAAGTAAAAGCAAACTAGGTTTGCTTTTACTTCAGGCTAAACAATCTTTTTAATCAAAGAAACTTCTTTATGTAAAGAATATCAATTTTTAATATTTTGAAAACAAATTTATTATTAATATGTTATGCTACTAAACAAACTAATAAATAAATAAATTATTGGACAAACATGTTTACTGAAAAAAATATCCCAAAACTAATATTCAGTATCCCCTTTATCGGGATTCTTATATCTACACTAATATTTACTTCTTTTATAATTGATAATGAATACGATGCTTTAAAGAAAGAGAGCAAAGAGATTAGAAAAAATTATATATTGAATGAAAAACAAATACTCAAAGGTAAGATACAAGAAGTTTTGAGTTTTATTAAACACTCAGACTTCAAAAATAATAAAGTTTTACTGAAAAAGAGTACGTTAAATTATATTGAAAATATCATTGCACAAGATAATGGTTATATCTATATTATAGATGATAAAAGCAATGTCATCTCTCATCCTGTGTTAAAAAAAGGTTCTAATGCCTCTTATCTAAAAGATGTTAATGGACTAAGTATCGCAGAAAACTTAATAAAAACGGGAAAGAAGAATCCTAAAGGCAGTTATCTGTCTTATTTTTGGACAAAACCTGGGGAAACAGTTCAAAAAGAAAAAACTGCTTTTGTTTATTATGTAGAAGAGTGGAATTGGATAATTGCAATTGGTGGATATATGGACGTTGTTGAACAACGTATACTTGCTAAAACACAGCAAAAAAAAGATTTACTGCAAGAGAATATAAACTATACTCTTTGGGTATCACTTACACTTACAATTTGTGTTTTTATATTTTCTTTTTTCTTTTCAAGATCGATTAACAGAATTTTTATTAATTATAAAAAAGAAGTAGAACTAAAAGAAGAAGAACTAAAAAGTCTAAACTTTGTTTTGCAAAACAGAGCAGATGATGAAGTTCTTAAAAGATACAGAAAAGAAGAAGAACTTGAAATTGCATACAAAGAGGTTATAACAGGACTTCCCAATAGAATGAAGCTTGTTCATACTTTAAAACATAAAAGTTATCCAAAACTGGCCGTGTTAAATATTGACAGATTTACAGATATAAATCATTGTTATTCGACCAAAATAGCGGACAGACTTCTTTTTTTAATTGCACAATTACTTGAAAAACTATTTGAGGGAAACAAAGAGATAACTATATACAAATTACCAGTTGACGAATTTGGGATATTTACAAGCTCAAGTAAGATCTCAGACAAGGCATTTTTGGACTTATGCGATTATGCTCTTGAAGAAATAGAAAAAGAGCCCTTTATTATAGAAAATAACAATATTATTGTTTCGATTACTTCAGGCGTTTCCTTAACAATCGACAAAGTTTTAATTAATGCAAATACAGCACTTAAGATTGCAAAAAACAAACAACAAAGACTTTTTGTATATCGAAAAGAAGATAATGTTGAAATAAACTACCAAAATAATGTAAAATGGACACAAATATTAAAAGATGCCATCGCAAATAATAGAATACTCGTTTTTATTCAGCCCATTATTAACAACAATAATCCCTTAGATGAAAAGTATGAATGCCTTATTCGTTTGAAGAATGAAAAAGCAGAAATAATCTCTCCTTTCCATTTTTTAGAACTCTCTAAGAAACTCAAATTATACCACCAGTTAACAAGAATTGTGATAGAAAAATCTTTTGAGTATTTTAAAGACTCAAAAGCAGAGTTTTCAATAAATTTAACACTTGATGATATCCTGAATAAAGAAACTATTGTTTTTATTAATAAAAAATTAGAAAATCGTGATATTGCAAAACGTGTAATCTTTGAAATTGTGGAGAGTGAAGGAATAGATAACTTTGAAGAAGTGTCTTTATTTATTAAAGAGATGCAAGCAGTAGGGTGTAGAATTGCTATTGATGACTTTGGAACAGGATATTCGAATTTTGAATACCTGATGAAACTCAACGTTGATTTTATTAAAATAGATGGCTCATTTATCAAAAATATTGATACCTGTGAACAGTCTTTACTTATAACAGAACTTATCATTACTTTTGCAAAAAAACAGAATATAGAGACAGTTGCAGAGTTTGTTCATTCTAAAAGTGTTTTAGAAAAAGTAAAAAAACTGGGTATCACTTATTCTCAAGGCTATTATTTAGGAGAACCTAAAAGTATAGAAATTTAGCTTTTTAACTTAATATTAATATATTTAAAGCAGAAGGAAAAGCATGATAAAACATATGTTATTAATAGAGTTTAAAGATTTTGTTAGCTTAGAGCAATTAAGTGACTTAAAAAAAATATTTGAAAGTATTCCCAATAAAATAGAAGGTGTTAGTAATGTAGAGTGGGGACTAAACAATAGTCCTGAAAATTTAAATAAAAATTATACGCATAGTATTGTAATGAGTTTTAAAGATGAGAAAACCAGAGAAAACTATTTCCCACATGCTGAACATGAACGTTTAAAAGAAGTATTTTTACCTATGATTGAGGATATACTTGTTTTTGATTATGTGATTTCGTAATTTAGTTTGATTAAATATATATTTAAAGTATACCTTTAGAGAAAGAATTTTCATTAAACATTTTTATTTGAATAAATGAGTGTTATATTCTCTAAAGGAGTTAACTGTGCTAAGTTATTTAAACTGTAATTTTTGCTTTCTTTTCTTTTTTCTTTTTTCGTCCTAATTTAGCAGGCAATAATTTTAAGAATAAATATAAACCGGTTAAAGACATTATCAACATAATAATAGCGGAAGGTAAAAAAATACCTAGTTTTGCATTGTCATGAAACCATGATCCATCATGTAATGATTCAAAAAAATCTGATCTTCTATAATTAACTGCTAATACTTCTCCTGTTTCATTATGAATTTGAATTTCCCAAGAACTTTTAGCTCTAATTTTTGTTATTCCCTTTCCCGGTCTGACATCTAGTAGTTTGATATCTTTCCAAGATTTAATACCAACTTCTTCTACACTCATTGCAGCTTTTAGAATTTGATCAAAACTAAGCGTTAAATCTCTGTATTTTGTTTTTACTGTTTTTGGTTGTATCCATGCAAACTCTTTTTTTACTTGTAAGAATATTCCACTAACTAAAACAATTAGAAAGGGAATAATTATTATAGAAGAAGCCCAATAGTGTATTTTGGTATTAATCTTTTTGTAATTCATTTTTTTCCTTAAGTTTAAAATCAAAAAGGAGTTTACCCGTTAAAAACTTAATTAATAATAATTTTAATAACTAAAATCAATATTGGTAGAAAAATTAGGCATTAATTAATCATTTTTTTTGATTTAACCATGCTATTATGGAGGGACCTTTAGCTTTCTTTTTATTTTGAATTTTCTTTGAAGATAAAATTTAAGAAGCAGGAAATACGCTTTTTTACTAAATAAAATTAAAAGCGTAGCCTCTTTTATTTTTTTTAAGCACTTATTTATTTGGCGTTTAATGAAATTAAAACAGTATTTACTAAAGAAAAAAACGACTAATTTAGACATCTTTTTTTATAAGGTTTATACAGTGTTTTTTTGTATTTATATATATAATGCCTGTTTATCTTAATGTACTAAAAGAAGTTTATTCTATTTTTTACCTTGGCTTTTAACCACAAAAACAACTCCCACTACAGTAAGAAGAGAGCCAATTATTGCCAATATTCCAAGGCGTTCATCAAAAATCAACCAGCTTTGAATAACGGCTGCTGGAGGTACTAAGTAAAAATAACTGCTTACTTTAGCTACTTCTCCTTCTTTAATCATATACAATAATAATAAAACAGCAAACACAGATAAACCAATGACTAACCAAGCCATTGCTATGAATAATTCACTTGTGTAAACAACGATTTGTTGTTCCATACTAAATGTTATTAATGCAACTATAATAATTGCGCCAATATATTGATAAAAAGACCCTGTTAATAAAGAAACATTGCTGGCTAGTTTCTTTTGTAATACTGTCCCCAAAGAGATACAAAAAAGAGCTATAAAACAAGCAAATAAACCTAAGGCATCCATATTTTGAGTATCAATACTTGCTTTTTCAAGTATGACTAAAGAGACACCTATAAAACCCAATAATAAACCAATAGCTTGTTTGCTATTTAAAGATTGTTTTAAGAACAAATATCCAATTCCGCTAGTAACAATTGGCTGAAGTCCTACAATGATAGCTGTTATACCAGCAGGAACACCCAGTTTAATAGCAAAAAACACCCCACCTAAATAACCACCATGAATTAAGGTACCAATAAATACTTGTTGCAGACTTTGGGTTTGATTTAACCATTTCGATTTGTAAATATTAATTAAAATTAAAAAAATAAGAATAACGAAACAAAAGCGTATAAAGAGCATAAAAAAAGGCTCTATATAAGGCAAACCGTACTTCGCACCAATAAAACCAGTACTCCATAACCATACAAATAAAAAAGGGGCAATTTTGGTTAAATTAAGAGACATAAAGAATCCTTCTTTTAGAGAGTTATTTTACTGGCATATAATACATTTATATTAATAAAATTCCACCCCAAAGAATGCATTTTTATTTTTAAATTCGAGCCCTCTTATAATAAAAAATAACAATAGGTTTTAATAATTAGAATGATACCTTTGTTTTTGACGCTTCACTTTAAATAATAGGCAAACACTTCATTATTCGATTTACAGTACTTACTTATTTTAAAGTATGATCAAGTGCTGTGTAATGCTAATAATACGTAATAATCCCCTAATCTCCACATAAAAAAATCCTATAATAAAAAGTAGATATAGAAAATATTTATTATAAATTTATATGAAATAAATGGAGATTGAATGATAAAAAAAGTATTAGGTATTAGTATTTTTGGCTTAGGAATAATTGGATTAGGTGGATGTGCTGCAAAACAAGTTTCACAAGAAGCTAGTATTATAGAAATAGTTAATGAAAAACCCAATATGAAAAATTGTAAATATTTAGGAGAAATTGTTGGTTCACAAGGAAACTGGTTTACAGGTGATTTTACTTCTAATAAAGATTTAGTTATTGGTGCCCGAAATGAACTTAGAAATGAAGCACATAAACTAGGTGCAAATATTGTATATATTCAAGATATGAAAAATACAAATAAGTTTCATTCTTTAGGAACAACAAATACAACTGCTATAGGAAAAGCGTATAAGTGTAATTATTAAAAAAGAGGAGACCCTCTATCTTGTGGGAGTGGAAATGAGGGAGTCCTTATTTTTTTGCTGTAAAATTAAAAGCGCTTATATATCAATCCTCATATAACTCAATAGCTACTTTTAAAAAGCTTGTAAACGCTACATTATCAAAAGTAAGTGAATCATGTAACTTTGATTTCATTTCATCCAAAGTTTTACTGTAGTTTTCATAGAACTCAAAACTGGGTTTTGGTGTATATATTAATTCTTTTAGTTCAAAATATTTGATTACCATTTTTGTAGTGGTTGGTTTTATGAAATACTCCTTATGTCTATTGATACAATAAGGAGTTAGGCTTATAATAGTCCATTTTGCTAGCTTATATTGGGCTAAAAACTCTACTAAACCTTCAAAACCTTCTTTTTTATTGCCATATAAAAGCTCATATATTTCTATACTCAACATATCTTTTTCATATGAGTTTAAAGTAGAAATAGCATTTTTTAATTTAATTTTATCAAACAGTGAAACCATAACTGATTTTTGGATTGTTTTTACAAAACCTTCTATAAGTAGATTTGGATTTGAGAAGTTCTCTTTTTTGAGCGCTTCTTTTGCAAATTCTTCTAATTTTTTAGGATTGAAATTTCTTATTTTTGGAAAACAATTTTCGTCTCTAAACCCCTTTGGATATCTATTTAAAAACTCTTTTTCTAAATCTTTTAATTTAGCTATATTCATATATTCTCTTTGTTATTACTATTTTGATGGTAAGTATAGCATAGGAAATTTTTCTAATAAAAGGAACGGCTAGCAATTAAGATAAAAATAGCTAAACTATTTTTTTAATTAAAAATGGCTTGAAAAAAAACGAAGTGTATTTTTTATTTGAGATGTTAATCCTATAGAAAAATTATTGCATATTTGGAGAATTATGGAAATTAAAATAGTCAATCTTGAAAGCATAGAGCTTAAAAAACTATTACAAGAGCATCATGAAGATATGCTGAAACACTCTCCCTTAGAAAGTGTGCATGCTCTTGATATGTCTTCTCTTAAATCATCAGATATTACTTTTTGGACGCTTTGGATTAATGATGAATTAGCTGGCTGTGGAGCGCTAAAAAAACTGAATGAAAAACATGCTGAGCTTAAATCCATGCGTACCTCTCAACATTTTTTGAGAAAAGGTGTTGCTTCTAAATTATTAAGGCACATTTTAAAAATGGCAAAAATACAAGCCTTTGAAAAAATAAGTTTAGAGACGGGTACTATGAAAGCTTTTGACCCTGCTTTACAATTGTATCAAGGTTTTGGTTTTAAAGAATGTGAGCCTTTTTCAGATTATAAAGAAGATCCTTATAGTATATTTTTAACCTTAGTTATTGACTAATAACTAAGGTTAAAAAATGGGTCTTATATATAAATTAAAACTTACACCCCAATGAATGAATCTTTACTTATAGATTATTACTTAAGCACTTATTTATCCAAATACTTGGGCGTGCATGGTTATTCTTTGCGCTTTTTAGTATTCATTTAGCTTAGAAAAATCATTAGCTAGAATTTATAAAATAAAAATATTTATTATTTAAATTTAGATTCTTTTAATAGTATATCTTTATAATGTACAAAATTATTAAAGGAATGCTTATGTTTCATTTGAATAAAAAAATATTTATTGTTTTGTTTCTTTCCTCCTTACTGCTTGCAGGAGAGCCAGTTTGGGATGCGAATAAGGTTATTTTAAAATCCGAAAAAATTACTTCGGGTGTCTATGCTTATTATCCTACAAATGCAAAAGAATTAGAGAAAAAAGGTTTACCAGTTGCAACGAGTGGGGGTTTTATTATTGGAAATAAGGGTATTTTATTAATTGAAACCATGATTAATAAACGTTTGCACAAACAAGTACAGCAACTAATAAAAAAAGCAAGTAATAAAACTGTTTTATATGCAGTAAATACCAGTTTTCATGGAGATCATTCTTATGGGAACATGTATTTAAACAAAAATACTATAATCATACAACATCAAAATGCCAAAAATTATATCGCGAAAAATTTTGAAAATGATAAAAAATTTATGATTAATACTTTTGGAGAAAACAGAGGAATTGAAGAAATAGTTCCTACCCTGCCTGATATTTTGATACAAGAAAATTCAAGTATAAGTATAGACTTGGGAAATAAAATGGTTCAAATTATAGATTTTGGCTTTGCTCAAACGGGAGGCGATTTATTCATTTGGTTGCCAGACTCTAAAGTGCTGTGGAGCGGAAATCCAATTATTACTTTTAAACCTTCTGTCCCTTGGTTATTAGATGGGCATCTCGTAGAAACACTTAGAAGTTTAAAAAAAGTATATGCATTTTTGCCAAAGGATGCCAAAATAATACCTGGGCATGGAAGTATTATGAAAAAAGAAGATCTTAAATGGCATATAAATTATTTACAAACTATTAAAGATGAAGTAACACAAGCGATTAAAGAAGGTCTTAGTTTAGAAGAAACAGTGAAAAGAGTAAGTATGGAAGAATTTAAAGGTTATGCATTATTTGGCTGGGTACATCCTAAGTTAAATATACCTGCTGCATATAAAGATTTAAGTAAAAAATAATGTGCTATTGTATTTGCTAAATACTGGAGAATTATATATCCAGATTAGTCAATTTCTTCCAATTTATTAGGCAATTAAACTCTCTTTACTTAGTATATTATTTTGAGAGGAGGCAGTAATTAGTAAGTTCGCTATACTGTTTTTAATTATTTTATAAATCAGTCAAAATAAAAAAATACTTGACACGTATTTTTTAAGGAGAAAAAATCAATACTTTTTTTGAAGCATTAAATTACATTACAGAAATTCCAAACAAAGAGTTAGAATTATTAAAAAATATTTCTCAAATAAAACATGTAAAAAAAGGAGAGCTTTTTTTAAGGCAAGGCGAAAAATCATCTGAATTGGCTTTTGTGATAAAAGGATTATTTAGGCTTACATATTTAAGTGAAGATGGAAAAGAATTTACGAAAAGTTTTTTACTTGAAAATGATTTTTTAGTTTCATACAGTGCGTTAATAGAAAATAGAGAATCTTATTTTTCAATAGAAGCTTTAGAGGATTCAGAAATAGTTGTTATTAATTATCACTTGTGGAAAAAGTTGTTTGAAAATAAAATTTGTTGGCACAAGTTATTAATTACTATTCTCGAAAAAGCTTTTTGTAAAAAAGAAAAAAGAGAAAGAGAATTTTTGCTTTATAATGCACAAGAAAGGTATGAATCTTTTTTAATTTCATATCCTAATCTTGAAAATAGAATTAGACAACATGTCATAGCCTCTTATTTAGGTATTACCCCTGTTGCTCTTAGCAGGTTAAAAAACAAAAATAATTAACCTAGTATAATGAAATAAATTTTCATATCAAGTATTATTTCTATTAAAACATACCTAGGAGTTTTAATGGAAAATCAAACAGTGCTAATTACTGGTGGTACATCTGGTATTGGTTATGAAATAGTAAAATTACTGCAGCAAAACAATACCTTAATAATTATCTCAAAAGATATGCTTAAACTAAAAAAATTATCAGAACAGTTTAAAAATATTAAAATCTATCAAGCAGATCTTTCAAATACTTCTGAAATTGAAGTGCTTTCAAATACTATTATAAAAGATTATAAAACAATCAATGTACTTATAAATAATGCAGGGGTTCAATATCATCCAACATTTTTAGATGAGGGCTTTGATTATGCAAATATAGCTAAAGAGATAACTATCAATTTTACCAGTGTATGTAGTTTGACGTATAAACTCTTGCCTCTATTACTTAATAATCCAAAAGCAAGTATTTTAAATGTTAATTCAGGCCTAGCCTTAACGCCCAAAACGTCATCTGCAATCTATTGCGCTACAAAAGGCGCCTTAAATATTTTTACACAAGCACTTAGATATCAACTTCAAAAAAGCAATATAAGTGTTCATCAAGTATTTCTAGAATTGGTTGATACTAAGATGTCAAAAGGCAGAGGGAAAAATAAAATATCGCCTGAAAATGCTGCAAAACAAATTATATATGGACTTGAACATAATATCTTAGATCATGATATCGGTAAGGTAAAACTTTTAAGATTTTTACTTAGATTTTTTCCTTCTCTTGCTAAAAATATAATGAAAAAATATTAAATAAAGGAAAAAATAATGAAAAAAAAATTTATAATATGGAGTATAGTTATGAGTATAGTTAGTCTAAATGCTACACAGTTAAATATTACAGTAGATAATATTAATGTAAAAAAAGCAGGAAACATTGCTGTTTATATTTTTGGGGTTAAGGGATATCCAAAAGTACACAAAGAAGCTCTGTTTCATCAAATAATAAAAGTAAGAGAATATAAAGAGAACTTTACTTTTGAGATAGAAGATAATATAAAAGACTTATCAATAAAAGTGCATCATGATGAAAACAGTGATGGTAAAGTTAGTAAAAATTGGACAGGTATTTATCCTAAAGAGGGATTAGGTTTTTCAAAAAAACAAGAAGTTTCTATGTTTGGACCGCCAAACTACAAAAACTCTAAATTAACACTTGAAGAGTTTCAAGAAAAAATAAATATATCTTTAATCTACCCTTAGGAGATTTTATGAAAGAGTTAATAAGAGTTTTTTTAATAATAGCATCCATTTTTGCTATTAGTTTTATAATAATTAAAGTTACAGGTATTTTAACACTAGAAGATATAGAAGAATATTTACAAGAAGCTAAAAATATATCGCCACTTTATGTTGGTTTATTAATCTCATTTTTGTTATTTGCTGATTTATTCATAGCAGTACCGACCTTAAGTATTATTATTTTATCTGGATATTTTTTAGGATTTATGCTGGGAGCTGTATTTTCTATAATAGGAGTGTTTTTAGCAGGATTTACTGGTTATATTGTAAGCAGGTATTACGGAGAGAATATCTTACTTTTTTTAATTAAAGAAGAGAATAAAAGATTAGAACTTATAAAAACCTTTAATAAACATGGTTTTGTAATGATACTACTTTCTCGTGCTATGCCAATTATTCCTGAGACTACAGCGTGTCTTTCTGGAATGACGCTTATGCCTTTTAAAAAGTTTACACTTGCATGGAGTTTAAGTTCTATTCCTTATGTCCTTCTTGCATCATATGCAGGGTCCATTAGTAGTTTGCAAAATCCTAAACCAGCGATATTAACAGCCATTTTTTTGTCTTTATTTTTTTGGATTACTTGGTATTTTTATCACAAAAGAATAAAGTCAAAAAACAATACTAAATAGATCTTCTAAGAAGAGGGGGCTTAGATCAATTAGTTAAATTTAAGTATAATTAGTATAATTAAAATGCTATGGATTTAGAGGTAAGAATATGAATATAAATGAAACTACAACACGTAAAAGTGTGAGAGGACGACCCAAAACGTTAGACTGCAAAGAAACCGTAGATATCGCAATGCTTGAATATTGGTTGGATGAAAAAAACAGCATCTCTTTAAATGAAATTTGCAGACGAGTAAATGTTTCTAAACCAGGAATTTACAGAGAATTTGGAAATGAGGACGGTTTACTTGAAGCCGTACTTTTAAAATATGAAAAAGATGTTTCTTCTGGTTTATTGAAAATATTGACGCTTAATGAAAGTTTTAAACAAATACTTGAAAAAATAGTAATGTATGTAACTTCAAAAAAAGAAGATAAGAAAGCTGCAAAGGGCTGCCTTTTAGTAAAATTACAAGATTCAAAAATAAATATGGGACCAAAAACGCAAAAACAAATTCTTTCAATGCAAAATAAATTTTTGCAAGCTTATAAAGAATGTATTTTAAACGCTAAAGAAAAAGGTCAACTAAAAACAAATATTACAACAGAACTTGCAGTTGACTATCTTAATACACAAATAAATAATGCTGCATTATTACTTATGCAAGGAAAAGAAGAGAAACAAGTCAAAGAAATATTAACCTTGTCTTTTTCTATTCTTTCTTAAAGTTTAGATTAACTCGTTTAACATTTCTTCTTTATACTCTAAAACTTCTATACTGTTTTTTATTTTATACATATAATCAGGGTTTGCGATAAAAGGACGGCCAATTGCTATTAAATCAAAAGCTTTTTTATTAATAGAATCTTTTGCACTTTTATAAGTATAAGCTCCAACTCCTACTAAGGTTCCTTTATATCCTTCTCTTAAGTATTCTGAAAAGTTCTTGCCTTCCAAAGAATCAAAACGCATAGAATCATCAAAAATTCCAGCATGTAAATAGACTAAGTTTTTGTTTTGTAATGTTTCTAACAAATAATCAAAAACAGCTTTATCTCGTTTGTCTTCTTTCATATTAAAGTAGCCAGCAGGACTTAATCTTAAAGCTGTTCTGTGTGAACCAATAGCATCAATAACGGCATCTACAACTTCTAGTGCAAAACGGGACATGTTTTGGGGTGTTTGCCCATATTCGTCTTCTCTGATATTCGCTTCGTGATGTAAAAACTGATCAATTAAATAACCATTGGCTCCGTGTATTTCTACCCCATCAAAACCTGCTTCAATAGCATTTGTAGAAGCTTTTGCATAATCCTTTACTAAAGTTTTAATTTCTTCAAGTTGAAGGGCTTTGGGAGTTTGATAGGTTAAATTTCTCATTCTAGGAACAGAACCTTCTGTTGCAACGGCAGAGGGTGCTAAAACATCACTATTTGTAAAAAATGGATGAGCAACACGACCTACATGCCAAATTTGAGCAAATATTTTTCCTCCATTTTTATGTACAGCATCTGTAACTTTTTTCCAACCTTCAATTTGTGCTATTGAGTATATTCCTGGAGTATTTGGATAACCTTGTCCATCCGCTCTAATAATAGTTGCTTCTGAAATAATTAAACCTGCATCTGCACGTTTTGCATAATAATCTGCCATAGCTTGAGTTGGAACTAAATCATCATCTGCCATACAACGTGTTAATGGAGCCATTAGTACACGGTTTTGTAACTCAATTGTATCATTTAGTTTAAAAGGGTTAAATAAATTTATTTTCAAAATAATGTCCTTGTTATTTTTGTTTTGAGCAAAAGCCCATATTTTATCTTCTAATTATTGTTAAATAAAATTCTTTTTCATTTAAGATTAATTAAATACCAGCTGGTATTATAACCTCAAAAAAATATTAAGTCAAGTGAAATTTAACTCTGAGCTTAATTCCTTAGTATTTAGATTTAGCTACTTTTTTAATTGATATGCTTCTTGAAATTAAGATGTTATAATTGACGTATATTAAAATGAACAAATTTTAGCTTGATAAATGACAACTGTTTATAAAGGTATAAAATGAATACATGGCTTACTAGTACTTTTGGAATAAAGTTCCCAATAATCTTAGCTCCTATGTTTCTTGTTTCAAATCCTTCTATGCTTATTAAAGCCTGTGAAGCTGGAATAATGGGATGTATTCCTTCTTTAAATTTTAGAACACTCAAGGCTTTTGAAGAGGCACTTATTGATTTAGACATGAATTGTTCGGGGGCTTATGGCATTAATCTTATTGTTAATGCTTCTAATGTATTTTTGAAAGAACACCTTATACTTTTAGAGAAATATCCTCCTTCTTTTGTTATTACTTCTTTGGGCAATCCCAAAGAAACTATTGATAAACTTGCTTCTAAAGGTGTTCGTATTATTTGTGATGTTACAGAACTTAAGTATGCAAAAAAAGTTGAAGCTCTAGGTGCAGATGCGATTATTGCTGTAAATTCAGGAGCAGGCGGACATAGGGGGAATATTCCGGCATCAATTTTAATTCCTTTATTAAAAGAGCATATTAAAATTCCTATCATAGCAGCAGGTGGAGTTGCAACTGGTTCAGGTATTCTTTCTATGCTTAGTTTAGGGGCGCAAGGGTGCTCAATTGGTAGTCCTTTTATAACATGCGAAGAAGCTACTGTGCATCAAGACTATAAAGAAGCAGTACTTCAATATGGTGCTAATGATATTGTTTTAAGTTCAAAAATATCAGGTACTCCTTGTACTGTTATTAATACTCCTTACCAACAAAAAATGGGGAAAGAATTAAATTTTTTGGAAAAGTTATTAATGAAAAATAAATATTTAAAAAAATACCTAAAAATACTGACCTATTATAAAGGCATGAAGCTCATTGAAAAAGCGGCTTTCTCTGCTACTTATAAAACTATATGGTGCGCTGGTCCTTCTATTGAGTTTTCTAATAAGATTGAAACGATAGAAAAAATAGTGAAAAGATTCATGACAGAATATGAACTTGCTAAATCAAAACTCTATGATAAATAAAATTTTTACCATAGTTTTACTTTAAATATATGGTTTTATTGGAGAATATAACTATTTTATCTTTTTTAAATCTTCTTGTTATTTTTGCAAGAGAGTAATTATCTCTTAGTCTTTTTTTATATGAATAATTTTATTTTTTCTCTTATTTTTATCTCTAAACACTGTTTATATCTCTTTGTACTCAAGGATGTAATAATCATTCCTAGTGTTTTTTATATAATCTATACTTATTAAAGGTTAATACTCTTCTAACTTAAGGTTTCAAATGTTGTACTTCTAATGCAAATTTTCAGATGATGAATAATAGTATGATAAATCTATTTACAAGGTATATATATAACAATTAAAAGCAAATTAAGAACTAATTAAAAATAAATAAATAAATAATCCATAAATTTATTTATTTAAATTTTATTTTGTTTTTCTTTGAAGTAAATAGAATTATATGTTTGGTGTATTAGCAAATCATGAGCTATTTTTTTATTTTTTATTTCAAATAAAGTAAAAAAAGATGTTAATTAATTTTAATAAAGTAATTACTTATATATTTATTTAATGCATTAGTTTTATTTTATGAATGCTTTTTTATGTTAATAATATTTAATAAAAAAGAAGAGATTTCTTTTTCTATTGATGTAAAATATCAATACTTTATTGATATTTTCAGTGTTTTATAATAATTATATGGTAATACTACAATATAATAATTTATAATATAATAATTAATAAAATAATAATTTAGGTGGACTCGTATGAATAGAATAATGAGATTATGGCATATTTGGGGATCAGTAATTAGTTTATTTGCTATAGTGATATTTTTTACAACTGGCTATTTTATGAAAATACGAAGAGATGCTCCCCTTGTAATGCCAAGTGGATTAAGTGCAAAAAACGAGCAGGGGAAAAAGCTTAAATATCAACATCTTTTAACACACGAAGAGATTTTAACAGCGGTTATGGCTGAACCTAAGATGGGTGTAAAATCTTGGGATGACATTTATCACCTAGATTGGCGTCCAAAAAAATCCATGGTTAAAGTAAAAGCCAATAATCTAATGGAAGCACAAGTTAATACTGTTACTGGTGAGGTTGAAGTAGTTTCAAAAAGAAACTATGATTGGATTTCAAGATTACATGCAGGTGAAATGGTTGGACCCAATCAGAATATGAATGAAGAGAGTAAGCTAGATTTAACTTATTATTTTTTAATTTCTAGCTTTATTTTTCTTTTTTTAATTATTAGTGGCGTTTATTTATGGCTTAAAAAGATGAAAACAATAGGATGGAAAAGTTTATTAAGTGCAAGAGGCCTACATCTTTGGTTAACACCTATTATCGTTTTACCTTTATTAATAACGGCACTTAGTGGTTTAGTTTTACAAGCAAAACACTATTTACCTGAATCTTTTTCTCCCAATGATGAATATAAACAAATTAAAACAGCTGCAGTTATTGTTCCTAAGATTGAAATACCAGAGTTCTTGAAAATTCTAAAAACAGATGAGGCTGCAAAAGAAGCAAATATTAAGTCATGGAAAGATGTATGGAGAGTTTATACCTATCCCCGCAGTGGTCATATGGTAGCTCGAGTTTATAACAAACATGATATAGGGTATGAGGTCAGAATTAATTCTGTTACAGGGGAAGTTCAAAGGGCAATTCCTCGATATACGGATTGGATTGAAGATATACACGAAGGGCGTTTCTTTGAGAATAAAAATTTTAGATGGATGAGTTGGGGAGTGTTTTTAAGTATTCAATTCATATTTATTCTTTCTTTTATAAGTGGACTAATTTTGTTAATAAGATATTTGGGAAAAAAAAGCAAAAGCAAAAGAAAAAAAAGAAAAAAAAGAAAAAGAAGTAAGAAAAAATAATAATGAGAAGTAAAAATATCTTTAAATCATTTGGCATCTTATTATTACAAAAAAGGCATGGAAAAACAAAAGATGCCCTTGCCAATATTAATGTTTCTTCTGTCTGTAATTTACAAGGGACATGGATAACTAAACTTACACTAGTTAATGGTAAGTTGGAAACTTAAGGTTTTAGAAATGAAAAAATATGATAGTATCAAAAAAACGTCCTTAAAGGTTATAATACCTTTTTCGATAGTTCTTTTTTTTAGTTTTCCTGGGCTTATTTATTATGTAAGTGGCAGTTTTAGTAGTATTAAAAAAAATACAGCAGAGATACTTGTTGTTAAACAAAGAATGGAATCTATTTATATTGATTACTCCAAACAAGCTAAGAATAGGAAAAATCTTTTTATAAGAGGTTTTAGAAAAAAAGATTTAGATAAATACTCTAAAAAAATAGAAAAATCATCTGCACAAATTTATAAAGAAATGGATATTTTATTTAAAGACCCACTCTTTGATAAATATACATCCGCTTTGCATAAAATTAAAAAAAGCCATATTTTTTTAATACAGAAATATTATGAATCTATTGATGTTTATGTTTATGATAATTTTGATTATCATAATGCAGATGAATTAACAAGAGGACATGGAAAAGAAATTGGTCAAAACATATTAGATATTATTAATTTAATTCAAAGTGATTTAACCAAAAAAACAGAAGATAAGTATTCTGATTTAACAAATAAACTTCTTTATTTATCTTTAATTATTCTTCTAGGATACTCTATTGTAATGTACTATATAATTAGAGGTATTTTAAATCCACTAACAAGAATCACTAAATTATCCTCCTACTTATCCTATATAAATACGAATCACTTAGAAGATTATAAAGAATATGAAAAAGATAAAAATGATGAAATTGGAGACTTGATAACAACCTTTAACAAGTTTTCAAATACTATTGTTGATTATAATAAAAACCTTCAATCTAAGATTTTACAAAGAACGGCAGAGCTTGATTATGCCAATGAACAATTGCTTCGAATTAATAAAAACTTAACAGATGCGATGGATTATTCAAGTCTTTTACAAGATGCGATTCGACCACATAAATTACTCCTTTCTATCTTGTATGAAGATGGTTTCCTTACTTGGAAACCCAAAAGTAAAGTGGGTGGAGATATTTATTTCATTGATGTTTTAAATAAGGATGAAAATAAATCTCTTGTAATGTGTATTGATTGTACTGGTCACAGCATTTCAGGAGCATTTGTAACAATGATTGTTAAATCAATTCAACACGAACTTATTAATAAACTAAATAACAAGAAAATGGAAATCTCTCCAGGGAAAATTCTAGGATACTTTAATAGAAGAATTAAAGATATTTTACAACAATACAACAATACATCAAAATCAAATGCAGGTTTTGACGGAGGAATTTTATATATTGATAAAAGAGCTGGTTTATTAAAGTATGCAGGTGCAATGATGAATTTAATTATACTGGATGAAAAAAACTGCGCAAGATGGATTACCTCAAATCGTTATTCTGTAGGTTACCCCTCTTGTAAATATGACTATGAATATGAAGAAACGTTAATTACTTTTAAAAAGGAAATAAAGGTTTATTTAACTACGGATGGAGTTGTAGATACAATTAGCGAAAAAAAAGAGTTGAGATTTGGTAAAAAAAGATTATTAAACATGATTAATAAGAATCATCATAAAATATTTAAAGAACAAAAAAATATTTATACATCAATTCTTGATGCGTACAGAGGAAAGTATGAAGTAGTGGATGATATATGTTTTATTGGCTTAAAAATTAAAAAAAATGTATTAAAGGAAGCAGGAGAAAAAAATAATGAGTAATAAAAAAAATACTACTTTATTTATGGGATACAGTGGTTATTTTTCACAAGCCATAATTTTATCCTTAATAAAAGCATTAGAAGTTCAAATAAAAGATATTGAAGAAAGTCAAACAATATCAAGAAGACTATATATAGTTTTTATAGAACTATCTCAAAATGTAATGAAATATTCTAAAAGAGATTATATCAATAATTATGATAGTGAGAAAATTCTTATTGAGCATGATGAAAAGAACTATTATGTTACTGCAATAAATAATATTGATAATAAAACGCTTTTAAAGATTGAAAATATATTATTAAATATATGCGAATTAAATAAAGAAGAAATTACTAAAAAATACAATGAACTACGTAAAAGTGGTGAAACTTCACATGAAAATGGTGGAGGAATCGGTTTATATCAATTGGCTAGAAAGTCTGATAATATTTTTTATGAAATCAAAAAACTAGAAGATAACTTATCAAGGCTGGAAATTACTGTACAAATAAATAAATAAATCTGGAGGAAAAACAATGAAATACAAGACAATATTTATCGAAAAAACCTTGCACACACCTGAAATAAATTTTGATTTTCAAAAGGGGATTTTTAGTATAGAAGGTAAATCATACTCTGAAAATACCTTTGAATTTTATAAACAACTGTTAAACACTTTAGAAACTTTTTTTAAAGATGAGTCTAATAAAAGATTGAAAAATATAATATTCAACTTCAATTTAACGTATTTTAATTCAAGTAGTTCCAAAGCACTGTTTGATATGTTTGATTTAATTGATATTTTTGTTCAGAGCCAAAAGGAAATAGATGTAAATATTAATTGGATATATAATCAAGATGATGATAGTTCAAAAGAAGATGGTGAAGATTTTCAAGATAGTTTTAAATCTTTAAATATTCAATTAATTGAAAATAAAATTGACTTAAAAAGTTAAAAGACAAATATTATGAATACATTAACAGATAACAAACATATATTAGAAATAAAATCTTTGCAAGCAGACTTTCTCTCAACAACCAATAATCTTATAAAAGACATCGAACGTCGTGAAAAAATTATGGCACGTAGTGATAAACGACAAAAACAAGATTATGATCAATTGCAAGATAAACTTAAAGAAGTTCAATCTTTAGGAAAAGAGATAGAAGAAACGCAAAGAGAAGTTATTTTTACTATGGGAGCTATAGGCGAGAGTCGTTCTAAAGAGACCGGCAATCATGTAAAAAGAGTTGCTAAATATTCAAAACTTTTAGCCTTATATTATGGATTAAATGAGAAAGATGCAGAAATGATTCACCAAGCCAGTCCCATGCATGACATAGGGAAAGTAGCAATTCCTGATCTGGTATTAAATAAACCGGGGTCTTTTACTGATGCTGAGAGAATAATCATGGATACTCATGTTCTTATTGGTTATGAAATGTTAAAACATTCAAGCAGACCCCTGCTTAAGTGCGCAGCAACTATTGCTTATGAACATCATGAAAAATACAATGGAAAAGGTTATCCCCAGGCATTAAAAGGTGAAAAAATTCATATTTACGGAAGAATTACTGCTTTAGCAGATGTTTTTGACGCTTTAGGAAGCGAGAGATGTTATAAAAAAGCTTGGAGCGATGATCGTATTTTTACTTTATTTAAAAAAGAACGTGGAGAACACTTTGATCCAAAACTCGTAGATATATTTTTTGAACACCTTGATGAATTTTTAGATATTAGAGAATCGTTAAGAGATCTTTTTTAAAGTGTTAATTTAACTTTCTTTTAAATAATTTATAATATATTAGGCAATAAGGAGTTCTTATGCAAAAAGAATTTGATAGATTTAAAGAATGGCTTAGTGCTAATTATAAAGAAGGACTAGAGGATTTAAATCCTCCTGCAAGCAATGAAGAAATACAAGAATTATCAGATACTCTTGCTCTTGTTTTGCCTAATGATTTAATTGAGATACTAAAAATACATAATGGACAAAAAGGGGAAGCTGCTTGGCTGTTTGATTCTCAAGAATTTTTATCAACGCATGGAATTATTAATGCTTGGAATAATTGGAATAACTTTTCACAAGAAGCTACTTTTTCTGCAAAACCTGCTATTTCAGACTCAGGAATTAAAGATGTTTTGTGGAATAAAAAATGGATACCTTTTTCCTCTAACGGTTCAGGGGATCATTATTGTATTGATTTAAATCCTACAAGTTTTGGAAGAAGTGCTCAAATCATTACTCTTTGGCATGATTATGAAGAAAGAGAGTTAGTAGCCTTAAGTTTAAAAGACTGGTTTAGTGATTATATAGAACAATTATATAGCGGAGATTTTTTTTATTCGCAAGAATATAATTCAATTGTAAATAAAAATGAAATATAAATAGAATTATAAGAATAGGCTGTTTATTTTGCTTCTTGATTAATTAGATATAATAGGACAAGAACTTCTTAAATCTTTATAATCTCCAAGGAATATACTTTTGCGACATTTAACAATTAAAAACCTACATTTTAAGTACATGAATTCGGTTATTCCTATTTTTGAAAACCTTGATTTAGAATTTGAACAAGGATGGTGCTGTATTGTTGGAGCTAATGGCTCTGGTAAAAGCACATTATTAAAACTTATTGCTAAAGAATTAAAAGCAGATGAAGGAAGTATAAAAGGTAATGATTTAACTCATTATTGTGTACAAAGTACTGAAGAAATTCCTTCTAATTTAGAAGATTTTATGATGACGTATACCAGTAAAGCGTTTAAAATAAGAGATGCTTTGAATATCAATGATGAATGGTTGTATCAGTGGGATACTCTTTCTTTTGGTGAGAAAAAAAGAATGCAAATTGCACTTGCTATTTTTGTCGAACCGGATGTTTTGCTTGTGGATGAACCTACCAATCACTTGGATGTAAAAAGTAAAAAAATAGTCTTAGAGGCCCTTAAAGCATTTAAGGGAATTGGAATACTTGTTAGCCATGATAGGGAACTTTTAGATTCTTTGACCCAAGCTACTATTATTTTAAAAAACAGTCACATATTCTCATTTAAAACTTCTTTTTCAAAAGCAATGAATGAGTACCTTACAAACATGGATTTTTTAGGTAAAACACAAGACAAACAATACAGTGAATTAAAAAAACTAAAAAAATCCATACAAAACCAAAAAGAAAAAGTAAGTCAATCTAAAAAAAGAATGTCAAAAAGAGATTTAGAACCAGGCGATAAAAACAGTAAAACCAAAATTGATTTAGCCAGATTTACTGGAAAAGATAAAAATGATGGACGAGAGTTATCCAAACTAAAAGCCAAACAAAATAAATTAATATCAAATACAATCAAGACAGATAAGACCTTTGAACTTGGTATAGAATTTGAAAGCGCAAAAACTAAAAATATTTTTCCTATTGTTATTAAAAATAATATCTTAAAATTAGGGGAAATAAAAGAATTGTCTTTTCAATCCTTGTCTATTAATCAATACGATAAAATTGGACTTATTGGAGAGAATGGTGCAGGAAAAAGTTCTTTTTTAAAGCATCTCTTAGGCAGTGCTGATTTACGAAATGACTATTTGTATATACCACAAGAAATAACACAAAAAGAAAGTAAAGAAATCTTTGATGGCATAAATGCCCTTACTAATGACCTTAAAGGCGAAATATACACCATTGTAAGGAAACTAGCCTCTGATCCTATTAAACTTCAAGACAGTTTTATCCCAAGTCCAGGAGAGGTAAGAAAATTAATGATTGCAAAAGGTCTTTTAGAGCATCCCTCATTGATTATTCTTGATGAACCAACCAATCATATGGATTTGGATTCTATTGTATCTCTGGAGCTTGCATTAAGAGAATATAGAGGAACTATACTTGTAATCAGTCATGATAAAACTTTTTTAGAATCCATTGTAAGTGAGACGTGGGCTTTTGAAAAAGAGGATGAAAACAAATATAGAATTATTTATTAAAGAGAAAAAACTCAAGATCTCTTGTGTATTATCCGAAATCTAAAGGAATGAAGTTTTCTTGTAGCTCAATACTTGTAAAACGTTCATTTTCTTCTTTTAAAATCTCTTTTATTCTCTCTTCTATTGCATCAAGTAAAGCTATTTTATCTTCTTTATTTGTAGGTATAATAGCTTCAATGATGACAGCTTTTTCTTTGATGACACTTAATTCTTCATGTTCTAAGTTAGCCCTTACTTTCGCTGCAATTAAATTTGTAATACACTCTTTGTCATAGGAACAATCTTCAATATTTACATTAATCTTTTTAGCTTTTTCTTGTAAAACTTTTAAATATCCGTTCATAAGAATCCTTTATACTTTTATTATAAAACAAAAGTGTAAAGGATTTCTTTAGTTTTTATAATTTTTATAAAAAACAGGTAATTAAGAATTTTATATCAGGAGTTTTTGGGTTTAATATAGTTATTATTTTTGCTAGGAAATTAGGAAATAATTTTTATGGAGGTATTTAATGTTTTGTTTTACCAGTGAGGTTATAAGAACCTCGTTTTAAATTTAGGTGAAGCTTAGGCTTTAAATAATATATAAAACTGTAGGTAAATTATGAAAACAAATGAATATATAGATTCTTGTAAAATAGCTTTAAAAAAAGAACAAGAAAAAAGTCTTTTAGAAACGAATAACTGGTCACATGTAAATAAAGAAGAAGTTCATAAAAATTGGAATCTTTTGTATGCAAAAATAGCAGAAGAACTTGATACTCTAAATCCTTTAGATACAAAAGCACAAGATTTTATATCTGAACATTATAAAATAGTTTCTGTTTTTTACAAACCAAGTAAAGAAGCATATATCGGAATGAGTTTATTTTATAAAGAAGATGAGGGAATGAAGACGTTTCATAAGTCTTTTCATATAAAAATGCTGGATTTTTTAGAAGAAGCAATTTCTATTTATGCTTACAAAAATTTATAAAAAAAGAAACATATTTTATTTAGCTTCTAAATAGGATAGTTACTTCAAAGATAGGATACTAAATTTAGTATCCTATTGCATAAAAAATAGAGTGTTTACTCCACTCTTTCTTCTAAAGAAGAAAAAGCTTTTTTATAGGCTGCTGCTTGATTATGATCCAAAGATAAGGTCATTGGTAAATCTTTTAAGAAATCAATAATTACTTCGATATTTTTATTTGCTTCTTGGGCTTTATGTAAGGCTGAACTTGCTTTTTTTTCTGCACTCATTGTTACGTCCTTTTAAAATAAATTTATTTCACAAACCAGTATATTTAAAGAACACTAAAAATACAGAATAAACCATACAACTTCACTTTTTTTGAAAGATAGTCGCATAAAAATTTGTATTTCTATATTACTGGAAATACAAAAGTTAGTTTTAAGTTATATAGTTCTATACTTCTGGAAATAACAAACTATTAAGGATATTAAATGTCACAAGAAATACTAAGTCAATTATATGCAGCAGGGAATTTTTTTATATTTGGATTCTTAGAATTATCCATACTGTTTTTAGGGGTTAGTTTTTTAGTAGAAATACTAAATGTATTTATGAATCCTACAAAAGTACAAAAAGTTTTATCTTCTAGTAAAGGAGGTTATTTAATTGCTTCAGCCCTTGGTTCTATTACTCCATTTTGTTCGTGTTCCACAATACCATTAACCTTGGGTTTATTAAAAGCAAGAGCTGCTTTTGGTCCTATTATGACCTTTTTATTTACTTCTCCTTTATTAAACCCAATTGTAGTAATTGTTTTTTGGTCTGCTTTTGGATATCAAGTTACTATTGTTTATGCATTAATAGCATTTTGTATTTCAATGCTTGCTGGTTTTACTTTAGAAAAACTTGGTTTTGAAAGATTTATAAAAAAAGAAATTTTTCAAGATGATGTAAAAGAAAAAAAATCATTTTTTATAAAAATAAATAAGAATACAAGTATAAACAGCTCTTGTTGTGATTCAAGTACAAAACCCAAATTTAGCTTTACAACAGCAAACAGTAATACTTCTACTTGTTGTAGTAAAGCACCTATAGAAGAAGAGAGCAAAAAGAGTAAATGGGAAAAAATTACGAATAAAGATTTAATGAAAAAAACATGGAAACAGTTTTTATCTTTTGCGCCCTATATTGCAATAGGTATAGCTATTGGTGCTTTTGTTCATGGTTTTGTACCCAATGAATTATTAAGTTTATATGCAGGAAAAGACAATCCTTTTGCTATTCCTTTTTCAGCATTAATTGGAATTCCTTTATACATACGTGCCAGTTCAATGGTTGGATTAGCTCCTGCTTTATTAGATGGAGGCGTTTCAATGGGAGCTATTTTAGCGCTTACTGTAGCAGGTGCGGGGGCTTCTTTGCCTGAGATGATTATGTTAAAGAAGATTTTTAAATTGCCAATTATGATTTTCTTTTTAGTATCAGTGTTTACTATGGCTATTGCTTGTGGTTATTTAGTTAATCTGTATTTTAGCTAAGAAAATTGGTCTTGAATAAAAAGAAAGTGCTATAATTCTAGAATAACAAAAATAGGATATATGATGAATGAAGAAAAATTAGTAAAATGTTTAGCCCAACTTGGGAATATTACTAGGTTAAGAATTTTTAGACTTTTAGTAAAGGCTGGAAAAGAAGGTTTGAGTGTTGGTAAAATACAAGAAAAACTTGTTATCCCTGCTTCAACACTCTCTCATCATATTTCTAAACTGCTTAATTTAGATTTGGTAAAACAAGAAAGAAAAGGAACAGTATTAAACTGTTTTGCAAACTATACTTTATTGGATGATGTAATATCTGAATTGCAAGATCAATGTTGTTTAGATGATAAATCTTTTATAAAAGATGAATGTACTAAAGTGTAAATTATAACTCTGATTTAGATCTAAGTGTAGATTATTAATAAATATAAGATATGGCACTTTAATGGATGATTATTTATTTACTGCACTGTCCTAGAAACTTTTTTCCCATAGTCTTACAAATTGTGATATTTTGACCTAATAATAAATTTTAAGCTATTCTTTCAATACTAAAATACAATTAATCTAGGATATTGAATTATGTGGAAAGTAGAATATTATAAAACTGCTGATAATAAAGAGCCTGTTAAAGAATGGTTATGTTCCTTTGATGAGAAAACAAAAAGAAAAATACAAAAACATTTTTTGCGTTTAGAGCGAAAAAAGTTAAATTTAAAACACAGCTTTATTAATCATCTTGAAACCCAATTATATGAGATAAATGTGGTAGAAGAAAAAAGAGTTTTAAAAATCATTTTTTTCCCTAGTTCGTATAAAAAAATCATGTTATTACATGCCTACAGTAAAAATATAACAAAAAACAACAAAATAAAAAATGCTGCTTAAATAACTATTATTTAACATTAAATATTTAAAAAATATAGAAAAGTACTTTTAAAATAAAAGTAATAAAAAAAACTAAAAAGTTTTTAATTAAATAATATATATAATTAATGATAATTATAGTAAAAAGTCCAAAAATAATTAAATATTTATTCCGTAATCAAATCTTTATTTAAAGAATGGAGCTTAGTATGAAAAAATATATTTTAAGCATATTTCTCTTTACTGCTTTATGTGCTGATAATTTTACCTTAGAAAATAAACTCTCAATTACAACGGGTACGTATGTAAAACATATCTCTCCCAAAGACAGTGAACACAGTTATGAAGGGTTTAAAAACCAATATATTGATATCCGCTACAAAATTTCACCTAAATCAAAAATAGTTATTGGAACACTAAAAAACTCTCAGGCAAACCGCTGTTTATTATTAGGTTTAGAACATAAATGGTATGATTTAGGAAAGAGAATCTCTTTTAAAGGCTTGTATGCCTATTCTGGCGAGTTCTTTTTTGATGCATTTGATAGTTGTTCAAATGGAGGAACGTATAAAGATATGAAAGACAAAATTGGAATAGGTTTTGTTCCTTATATATACCATGGTTTAGAATTTGAACTTAGTAAAAACATTTCTTTAGATGCTGGAGTTCTCTTACCATTGGTAGTAGTTGTCGGTCTTCGTTTTAATTTTTAATGTAGATAAATAAGCTGTTTTTATAATTCTTGTTCCCATGCAAAAATGGGAACAAAATCATTTAACTATTAAAATATTTACAATTTTTCTAACTCTAGGAATAACAAATAATATAGTTGGAAATGCGATTAAAAAAGCTTTCCAATATGCACTCAACCAAAAATAAACAAAATTATCAATAAAACCTATATTAATAAATGTAACTACTAAACTCATAAAACCAGACATAAATGCCCCCATTATAAATGCAAACAAAAGCATTTCGTATTTTTTTGCTATCATTTTATCTCCAGTAATAAACATAAATTGTATATAATATACAATTTATGTTTTATGTATACTAATATTATTTACCTTAATTGTATATTAACAACAATTTTTGTAGAATATATTATAGAAAAGGAATGACTTTAATGGAAGAATTATTAGATTTGAAATTGATATCAAAACTTCGTTTGTGCATAGGAGAAGTTGAAGATATTACAGGTATAAACCAAAGAAAACTACGATATTGGGAGGAAAAAGGAATTATTTCTTCTAGCACTAGTACTTGTGGAGGCAATAAATTATTTGATTATATAAATATTAAAAAAGTACTATTAATAAAAGAGTATATTGAAGAAGGATTTACTTTAACTGCCGGAGCTAAAAAAGCAGATACTAAACTACTTGCTTCACTTGAAGTTTTTAATGAACTAAGATAATAATACTAAAATATAACTTTTGAGAAAAAACATTCTTACTGTAAAAGGGAAACATTGAAAACAAATCATATTTTTATTTTTTGTGATAATCATGAAGAAGTTGTAAATGAATTACTTGCTTTTGGTTTTATGGAAGGGTCTAATAGAATTCATCCAAATCAAGGGACTCAAAATAGAAAATTTTATTTTAATGATTTTTTTATTGAAATATTATGGGTTCATAATTTTGATGAAATACAAAATGAGAGAAGCAAAAAAAGTAAATTATATGAAAGAGCAGAACATAAAACAAATACTTGTTCTGCTTTTGGTTTGTGTTTAAATTATTCTAAAGAAGAAGATGAATTATTTGAAAATTGTTATAAATATAAACCCAGTTATATACCTTCAAATATGTTTATTGAAGTATTGAAAAATGAAGATTCTCCCAGTTTACCATGGACATTTAGGTGGCAAACAAGTGGAACAAAGCTTAAAATTAATGAGCCAATTAACTTTTCAAAACAAAAGTTATCTAAAATAATTTTTGGTATTAAAAAAAAGACAATAGAAAATAACTATTTAGAATTATTTAATAATGATGAAGTTTTTTTTGAAGATAGTAAAGAAGAATTTGTAAAATTAATTTTTACAAAGAGTGATGATAAAAAAGCTCATTTTTTTGAAAGCTTAAATTTAATAATTGAATATTAATCTTGTAAATAAGCTATTCATAGGAATTTCCAAGTATAAACGAATACATATCTTATGTAGCAATTTCATGCTATCTTAAATTTTTCATATTATATATAATTCAATCCTTTTAAATACAGTACTTGATTTTATATATAAAGGTTTTCCTTGAATTCAAAAAATATATTCTTAGCTCTTTTAGTTGCCCTTATCTGGGGTATAAATTTTCCTATTATTAAACTGGGTTTAGAAGAATTGCCGCCTATTTTATTTTCTGCATTAAGGTTTACAATTGTTGCTATTCCTGCTGTCTTTTTTATTCCTTTTCCAAAAACTTCTGTTTGGAATGTACTTGGAGTAGGGGTGATTTTAGGTATTTTTAAATTTGCTTTATTATTTTTTGCTATGAATGCTGATGCTTCTGCTGGTCTTGCTTCTTTGATTTTACAAGCACAAGTCTTTTTTACTATTTTTTTAAGTGTTATTATTTTTAAAGAACATATTTCAAAGAATCAATTATTGGGAATTTTTATATCAAGTCTTGGTTTTAGTATTTTCTTTTTAAATGCAGAGGGGAATATCACTGTTCTTGGCTTATGTTTGATTTTATTAGCTGCTTTTTTCTGGGCTGTTTCAAATATCATTATGAAAAAAATGAAAGATGTTAATCTCTTGCATTTTATGGTGTGGGTTTGTTTGATCCCACCTTTGCCCTTATTTGGTATCTCATACTATACAGAAAGCAAAGATATCCTAAATATTCTGCTTCAAAGTACACAAACAACTTGGTTTTCACTGGTATATGTAAGTTATATATCAACACTTTTAGCTTTTGCGCTATGGGCATATTTACTTAAAAATAACAAAGCAGCAGAAGTCACTCCTTTTGCTTTATTAATTCCTATTGTAGGCCTTAGTGCTTCTAATATTGTTTTAGGGGAGAGATTATCTTCTTTAGAATTAATGGGTGCTGGAATTATTATGTTAGGTTTACTGGTATGTGTTTTTGGAAAAAAATTAATAAAGGTAAACAATGAAATTTAAAATATTTGTTGATGGACAGTTTGGAACAACGGGATTAAAAATAAATGAAATGTTAAGTATGAGAAATGATTTAGAAATATTGAAAATTGATGAAAAAGACAAAAAAGATTTAAGCATAAAACAAAAGTTAATAAATCAAGCAGATTTAGTTTTTTTATGTTTGCCTGATTTGGCATCAAAAGAATCTGTAAAACTTATCACAAATACAAGAACAAAAATCATAGATGCAAGTACAGCTCATCGAATAGAAAAAGATTGGGTTTATGGAATTGCTGAATTAAATAAAAATCAAAGAGAACATATTAAAAAAGCCACTAGAGTTTGTAATCCTGGATGTCATGCAAGTGGGTTTATTATGAGTATGAATCCTTTACTTGAAAATAATATTATTTCCAAAAAACAAAAACTTATTTGTCATTCTATTACGGGATACAGTGGTGGAGGTAAAACTTTAATTGATATTTACGAAGCAGCGGAGAATGCATTTAAGAGTCAAAGGCCCTATGCTTTAAACCTAGATCATAAACATTTAGCTGAAATGAAATACATTTTAAAACTGGAAACAGCACCACTGTTTACTCCTAGTGTTGGGAACTTTAAACAAGGTATGTTAGTTATATCTTATTTAATTAAAGATGATTTACTCAAAACTATATCAAAAAAAGGCATTTTAGAACTTTATAAAAACTATTATAAGAATGAAGCTTTTGTCAAAATTATTGAAGATGATATAACGTATCTTGATGAAGGATTTTTGGATGCTATGAAATGTAATAATACAAACCGTATTGAATTATCTGTTTATGAAAATGAGGATTATATGGTAATAATAGCGAGATTAGACAATTTAGGAAAAGGTGCCTCAGGTGCAGCTGTTCAAAACATGAATATTATGCTTGGATTAGATGAACATTTAGGCCTAAACGTTTAATTAGCTAAGAGAAGTTCGATAATAATGTATATCGGACTTATTTAGCTTTTTTCCACCATGTTGATGTTTCTGTATGATTTATTAATGAAATTTCTTTTCCCATTATTGGAAATCTGATATCGATACTGTTTTCTTTTGCCAAAGAAAAGATTCTATCAAAGGGTTCAAACCACGAATGTAAGGATAAATCAAAGGTACCATTATGTATTGGAAATAAAACTTCTGCTTTTAAATCTTTGAAAGCTTGGATAGCATCTTCAGGCATCATATGAATATCTTTCCATTTTTCATTATAAGCCCCCACTTCTAAAAAAGCCATAGTGATTTTTCCATGTTTAGATGATATTTCTTTAAAAGAAGAAGAATATCCTCCATCCGCTCCAAAATAAAACTTGCCTTTGGGTGTTTTAATTAACCATGAAGACCATAAGGTTTTATCTCTATCACTTAACGTTCTTCCTGAAAAATGTTGAGCTGGGGTACAGGCAAATTCAATACCATCTTCAATTTTACTTTCCCACCAATTAAGTTCGACAATTTTATTTTTATTAACTCCAAAGTTTTCTAAATGTTTTCCTACTCCTAAACTTGTATAAAACGTTCCTACTTTATCTTTTAGTGCTTTTATACTTTGTTTATCCAAATGATCATAATGATCATGTGAAATTATTACAGAATCAATAAAAGGCAAGTCTTTTATTAAAATAGGAACATCATGAAATCTTTTAGGTCCTAAAAAAGAAAAAGGGGAGGCTCTGGTTGAAAATACTGGGTCGCATAATATATACTTATTTTGTATTTTAAAAAGTAATGTTGAATGTCCCATTCTAATTACAGAGTAATCTTGCATTTTCTCAATATCTTTTTTACTTAAAAAATTAACAGGAATTTCATTTTTATCTTTAGGTTTTGATTTTTTTGATTTATTTTTTATCATATCGATAAACATTGGGAGAAGTTCTTTTATATGTGACTTGTAAACCTTATGAGCGTTTTTATATTTATCTGACATGTCTGTTCCTTTTGTTTATAAATCTATAAAATCTCTAATTTGGGCTAAGGTATTTTTATTTACCTGCGCCACCAAAAACTTACCATTTTTTTTAGTTGTAATTAAATTTGCATTACTTAACTCTTTTAAATGATGAGATATCGTAGGCGCTCCAATTTTAAGACAAGATAATATTTCCGAAATAGAGCATTCACACTTTTTTTCATAATCAATATTTTCTTGTTTAGCAATTTCTTTGTAGATTTCTAATCGGTTCTCATTGGATAAAGCTTTGAATATTTTTGCAAGTTCTTTGGAATTCATTTTTACTCTTTCTTAATTTGATAATTATCGAATTGTAACATAGATAAAAATATTTGTCAAGAATTAATATAAGGATAAAAATAAAAGATGAATTTTAAGAAGAGGGCAGTAGTTATAGCCTAATAAAAGAAATCCTTTCGGATTCCTATTTATTTACCATCCCAGATATCTAATTTTTCTATCATTTTTTTACGAATATCTTTTCTGCTTAAAGAATAATCAGAACCATAAGCGGCAGTTTCCCACGAACCATATAAAGGATTTGGTAGGATAATCCATTTTTCACCCCATTTATCAATGTTTTCTTTTGAAAAAGCAATTTTATCTCTGTCTTCTAAACTGCCTTTATACGCATCAGAAAAATCACCTAAATTGTCTCCAATAAGAAGAGCAATTCTATAGTTTTTAGCAATATGAGCTCTTCTGGTACTTTTTTTAGAACCCCAAGATTTTTTTTCTTTTTTTAGTAAAACCGTATCAATGTCTTTTGGTAAATATATACCTAAAGAAAGAAGATTTTTTCTGGTTGCTTTTTCTTGTGTTCCAATACGATTAGAAACAAAAAATACAGTTACATTTTGTTTCTGTGCGTATTTAATAAAATCCAAAGCTCCAGGAATTGCAGGTGCAATTGCCGCATCAACCCATTTTTGCCAGTTATTCCATGCTTCATCATCATAGTATTTATTATCTGCAATTAATTTAGCAGAAAAAGGTGAATTGTTAATAACCGTTTCATCTAAATCAAGAATAACAGCTAGAGCTTTATTTTCATAGTTTTTGCCTTGTACACTAGTGACTGCACTCCATGATTTATCAAGAATGGCTTTATCCAACATTAGTTTTGCTAATTTGTATTGAGAGAGAGTATTCGCTTTGTATTCTTGCGCTTTTTGAAACCAAAGCGTTGAATATAAATAATCACTTTCATTTGCATTTGCAAAAAAAGGCATAAAACTTAAAGCGCTAAAGATTATTGTAAATAATTTTTTTTTCATAATTAGTCTTTTTATTAAAATTTAAAAAATAGGCTAAACAAAGCATATTTTCTTCTGTATTATAGTGTAAATTCATAAAATTGCATTTTATATAAGCCCAATTATTGTATAAATATACAGGGATAGATGGTGGCTATAGCGTTAATTAGTTATACTGTTGTTAATGCAAAACGAAACTAATACTTTTATAAATATTTTTACAATCATAATTTATTATTGTAAAAATATCTAAGGAATACACTTAATGAATAAAGATAATGCCGATTCTACTAAACTCTTAGTTTTTAATAAACCTAAGGGGTTTTTAGTGACAAGAACTGACGATCTTGGACGAAAAACAGTTTATAAACTCTTGCCCACTTGGGTTTATGAAGAAGGATGGATGCCTATTGGGCGTCTTGATTTAGAATCAAAGGGACTTTTATTATTTACAAAAGAAGGTCAAATAAATAATTTTTTAACAAAACCAGGTAATTGTATTAAAATATACGAAGTTTGGGTTAGGGGACATGTTACTGATGAACATCTTCTTCAAGCTAAAAATGGAGTGGACAGTATTCATGGACTATTAAAAGCAAAGCTTGAAAAAATAAGTTTTGCTGGGGCTAAAACAAAACTAAAAGTTCAAATTGATGAAGGTAAAAATCGCCATATAAGAAGACTCTTTGGCGCTATGAAAGACCCAAAATTTGGGACACCTTTAAAAGTTCTTGATTTAAAACGAACTATGATAGGTAGTTTAAAACTTGATATCAAGAGTTCATCGTGGCGTTATTTATCTTTGGATGAAGAAAAAAAACTACTAAAAAATTTCAAGAAGTAGTTCTTATTATCGTACTTTAGAATTAAAAGAGGGAAAAAATTTCTTCTTTTATTTTTGTAGAAGTTTTTAATAGTATAACACTAATAAAAGGATTAAAATGAAACAGTCAATAGTACATGTTGCATTAGTGGTAAAAGATTATGATGAAGCAATTGATTTTTATGTGAAAAAATTAAAGTTTGATTTAATTCAAGATATTTATCAAGAAGAGCAAAATAAACGATGGGTTGTGGTCTCACCTCCTAACTCTAAGGGAGTAAGTTTGCTTTTGGCCAGAGCTTCTAAAGAAGAACAAAATAATTTTGTAGGAAATCAAACAGGTGGAAGAGTATTTTTGTTTTTAAATACGGATGATTTTTGGCGTGACTTTAACAGAATGAAAAAAGATGGCATTCATTTTATACGAGAACCTAAAGATGAAGAATATGGAACCGTTGCAGTTTTTGAAGATCTTTATGGAAACTTATGGGACCTTTTACAATTAAATGAAAATCATCCAATAAATAAAAGACTTACTTAAAAGGTGATTTTTTTGAAAAAGTATTTACTTTTTTTTAAGAAAATCATTGCGTAATATTTGCATTTTTAATTTAGCTGCTTCTCTCATATCTACTACTTTGTCCAATTCATCTACTATTTCAATTCCAAGCAAACTTTCAATGGCATCTTCTAGGGTAACTATACCTTCTGTTTGGCCATAATTATCTTCTACAATAAAAAGGTGTTCATGTCGAGAAAGAAAAATATCTAAGAGTTTTGATATAGGTATATTTTCATTGATTCTATAAACTTTTTTTATTAATTCTTCTTTTTTTTCTAAGCTGTTTAATATATATTCATAAAAATATTCTTTTGAAATGATGATTCCCACGATGTCATCAATGTTTTCTTCATATATAGGAATACGTGAATATTCTTTAATTTTTTCAAAATCAAGTTTTTTGTTTTTATCTTTAAAAGATGCCAAATACTCATCTTTTTGTATTGAAAACATTACGCTTCTTGGTGTATGTATGTCTTTTACTCTTATATCATTTAAGTTTAAAACATTTTGGATTACATCTGTTTCTTTGTCTCGTATTACACCTTTTTTTTGGGCAAGATTAGCTGAAATTACAATTTCTTCTCTACTAATTGAATCGCTTTCTTTTTTACTTATTACTGAGGTAATAATATTCATTACTTTTACTAAGGGGTAGGTTATTAACATTAAGATATTAATTGTTCTTGCACAAATAGGACTTAAGCTTTTCCAATGATAAGCCCCAATCGTTTTTGGAATAACCTCAGAAAAAACCAGAATAATTAAAGTAAGTACAGCTGAAATATAAAACATATATTCCTGCCCATATAATTTAGCAGCTTCGCTACCAACGCCTGCTGCTCCAAAGGTATGAGCAAAAGTATTCAAACTTAGAATGGAAGCAATAGAGCTGTTAATGTTTTCTTTTTGTTTGGACATTAATAATCCAAGTTCTTTATTGGTTTTTTTGATAATTTCTATGTGAGCTTGAGTAATTGAGAGTTGCACTGCTTCTAAAATAGAACAAATAAAGGAGATTCCAACGGCTAAAAGAAAATAAACGAGTATTAACATCATTAATCCTAAGGCTCTTAGTGTTCTTTATCTTATAATAAAAATATTTAAAACTTATCTTGTTTATAAACTAGGCCTATTAAATAATTTATAATTTATAATTTATAATTTATAATTTATAATTTCTGCGCTTCTTTTATTCTTTTTAAGTTAATTCAGGTGTTACTATTTATTCAAAATTATTTTTAAATTTACATTTATAAATATAATAATTTAAATAGTTAATGTAAGTACAGTATTATACTACTTATACTAATAAATACTTTAATAAGGAAAATTATGATTAGAATACCTATTCGTATTACGGTCATGGGATTATTTTTACTGATTGCTACCATTATTATGGCTGTTACCTTTTATATACAAGTTGGTTTTTCTAAAGATTTAGCTAAAAGTGCAATGAAAAAGCAGTTTGAAATAACTTCCTATAAAATAGAAGAAAATATTAAGAGAATAAATGCAGTGAGTAATTCTTTAATTACATCAACTATTCCTTTTATAAAAGACATAAATGCAGAAACTCTTTTCACAAATAAGCGTAAGTATTTAGAAATATTTTCAAATATATTAAATGATAGTAGGAATTTATATTCTGTTTATATAGGCTTTAATGATAATAGGTTTTACGAACTCATTAAACTTGATAGTAATAAAGATTTAAAAAAGATTTATAATGCAAAAAAAGAAGATAAATGGCTGTTAATCGAAATAAACAAATATCAAGAAAAAATTCTAAGTCTTTATGACAAAAATTTTAAGCTAAGTTTTACAAAAAATGAAAGTACTGATTATATAGTTAATCAAAGGCCTTGGTATAAAAAATCCATTGAATCAAATACTATTACAAAAGTGGGTCCCTATACTTTTTCTAATATTAGTGAAAATGGAATCACTTATTCAAAAAACATGAACAATAATAATGTATTTGCAATAGATATTTTACTCGAAAATTTTTCAGATATTTTAAAAAATAATAGTCATTTAGAGTCTTATTTATTTGATGTTGATCAAAATATTATTGCAAAATCAAGTAAAGAGGATTTGATATTTATGGAATTAATAAAAAATATTGATATAAATAACTTTGAAAGAAATTTTATTAATACTAGTACTATAAAAGGAAAAGAGTATATTTATAGCCTTGTAGAAATTAAAGGTTATAATAAAAAAGAGTACTTATTATCGTACGTTTTATTAGATTTAATGATGACGCCTTATATGGAGAAGTTTTCAAAGATGGATAAAATACTTATTGTTTTGTTCTTTATTTTCATTCCTATTCTTTGGTTTTTTGCATCTATTATAGTAAAACCCATTTTATTATTAGCAAAAGAAAGTAATAAGATAAAAAACAGAGAATTTAATAAAGTTATAACTATCAATAGTTCAGTAAAAGAAATAAGTTTATTATCTTCTTCTTTAAGTAAAATGGCTAATTCTCTATATGAATACCAGCTTGAATTAGAACAAATGGTTACTGTTAGAACCAAAGAGTTAGAACATAAAAACAAAGAATTAGAAATATTATCTATTACAGATAAACTAACCAATACCTATAATAGAATTAAGTTAGATAATACTATTGAAGATGAAATGTTAAAAGCCAATAAAGAAAATGGCACTTTTAGTATTATTATTATTGATATTGATTATTTTAAAAAAGTAAACGATACTTATGGACATCTTGTAGGGGATGTGACTTTAGTAGAATTTACAAAAATACTTAAAAGTGCTCTTGAGGATGGGCATATTCTTGGACGATGGGGCGGAGAAGAATTTGTAATCATATCTTCTATCAAAACGCTTGATGAGATTATTATTTTAGCAAACAAGCTAAGAGAAAAAATACAAAATCATAATTTTCCTACCATTGGATCTAAAACAGCAAGTTTTGGAGTCTCCTTATATAAAAAAGAAGAGACCTCAGAATCGTTAATAAACAGAGCAGATGAAGCCTTATTTATAGCTAAAAAAAAGGGCAGAAATAGAGTAGAAACCTTAGAGAAATAAACTTATTTTTGTGCTTTTTTCATAATAAATTTAAAAAAAATCTTTAATTGAGTAAATATCAATAATGTTCTATACAAAATTGTATCTTTTTATATATAGTAGAACAAAGGATATACATGGATAATAAAATTAATATACAAGAAAAGTTTTCTTTATTTACGAAAGAGTGGACACCTAAAATAATTGCGCAATCAAATTCTCAGCTTGTTAAAATTGCAAAAGGTAGTGGTGAACTTGTTTGGCATAAACACGATAATGAAGATGAACTATTTTTAGTGTTTAAAGGTGAGCTTACCTTGCAGTTAAGAGAAAAAGATATTGTCTTAAAAGAAGGGGAAATGTATGTGGTTCCTAAAGGTGTAGAACATTGTCCTTGTGCTACACCTGATACACATTTCATGATGATAGAACCAAAATCAACTGCACATACAGGTGAAACACAAAGTGAAGTTACTGTAGGCTATGAAAAACAAAAGTGGATTTAAAAGGAAAATAAATGATAACAGAAATTGCAATACTGGATGTAAAAAAAGGTCAAGAACAAAGCTTTGAAAATACATTTAAAGAAGCACAAAAAATCATATCTTCAATGAAAGGTTATATTTCACATAGTTTGCAAAAATGCCTTGAAAATAATTCTAGGTATTTATTAAGAGTAGAGTGGGAAACATTAGAAGACCATACCATTGGGTTTAGAGAATCTTCCGAGTACAAACAATGGAAAGAATTATTGCATCATTATTATGAACCTTTTCCAACAGTAGAACACTATGGGAAAAACCTTTAATAATTAGCTCTAGTAATTTATATTAAAACATAAGGAAAAAAATGTTTATAGTCTCAATAACATATACCGTTAGTTTGGACCTTGTAGATAGTTTATTAGCAGAGCATGTTAAGTATTTAAAGATTCAATATAAAAAAGGTAACTTTATTGCCTCAGGAAGAAAAGTTCCACGAACAGGGGGAATAATACTTTCACAAGTAAATAATCTAAAAACACTTCAAAAAATTATAAATGAAGACCCTTTTAAGATAAATGATTTGGCAAAGTATGATATTCAAGAATTTATTCCAAGTATGAGCAGTGAAAAATTTATCAATTTAAAAGAAGAATAGAGCAATAACAATAGTTATAAATACTGCTGGTTCATTTAAACCAGCATAGGTTTATTTTTTAATTTAACTTTGTAAAAATCAGCTTATTCTTTCTTAGGATATCCAGGATAAAATAGTATTTATTATTATTGCATTTGAAATATCTATAAAAAAAGCCCCTACTAAAGGTACGACTAAAAATGCTTTTTGAGCAGGTCCGAATTTTTTTGTTACTGCTGTCATATTTGCTATTGCTGTTGGCGTTGCGCCTAGGGCTAGACCTGCATATCCTGAAGACATAACAGCGGCATTGTAATCTTTTCCCAATAAAGGGAAAACTAAAAAAATGACAAAGAGACTTACTACTATTACTTGTGCTAAAAGTAAAAATAAAATAGGCAGGGCTAAATCTACTAAAGTCCATAATTGTAAAGACATTAATGACATTGCTAAAAATAAGTTTAGTGATAAGTCTGAAACTAAAGCCAAAGAGGTTGTGCCTTCTGCCCACTTTAGTTTCTTAAAGATATAAGGAATAGTGTTTGTTAGAATTATTCCTCCAAATAAACAAGTTACAAAAGTAGGAAGTTTAATATTGTAACTTTTTAATAAATCATCAAGGTGTAAACCAAAACCAACTGCTAGACTTATAATTAGAAATACACCTAACATAGAATCAACAGATATTTTTTTATGTGTTTCATCTTTTATTCCTACTACCATATCTTTTTTAGAAGACTTAGGAATAAGATTGTTTTTGTTTATTAAATATTTAGCAATTGGTCCACCAATAATGCCTCCTAATACTAAACCAAAAGTAGCACAAGCGATTCCTATTTCCATTGCATTGTTTATATTATAGGTATCTTTAAAAATGGGAGCCCAAGCTATTGTCGTACCATGCCCTCCACTTAAAGACACAGAACCACTTAATACTCCAATACTAAGATCTAATCCACTAGCACTAGCAACTGCAATGCCTGTAAAGTTTTGTATAAAGAGATAAACAACTGCAATTATTAATAAAATAACTAGTATTTTACCTCCTTCTAGTAAGGTTGAGAGTTTAGAGGATAAACCAATAGTAGTAAAAAATACAATAAGTAAAATATCTCTTGTTTCTAAAGTAAAAGAGATGGTAATATCTGCAAAAAAATAAATACTTGCAAAAATTAAAGAAGCTAAGACTCCGCCTGTTACTGGCTCTGGAATATTGTATTCTTTTAAAAAACCAACTCTTTTATTGATAAAACTTCCAAGAAATAAAACGATAATAGCTAATATTAGTGTTTGTCTTTCATCTAATAACAATATGTATCCTTTCCTAGTTTGAAAAGATATTATACACAATAATAATTATAATTATTCGCTTTAATTATTTCTCTGAAAAATATCCATACTTAATTTTAGTTATTTTAGATAAATTTTTATTTTTTTCATATATAATGGGAGTAAATTGTACTTACAAATATTAATAAAAGGAAATATATTGAATAGAAGAAAAATATCAACAGGCTCCCCTTTTGAAACTAAGATTGGTTATTCCCGTGCAATTGTAGATGGAGATTACGTTTTTGTTTCTGGAACTACTGGGTATGATTATAAAAATATGAGTATTTCTAGTGATGTAATAAAACAAGCTGAACAATGTTTTTTAAATATTCAAGAAGCGCTTGAATTAGCTGGTAGTTCTTTAGATGAGGTTGTAAGAGTTCATTATATTTTTCCAAATAAAAAAGATTTTGAGCCATGTTGGGAAGTATTTAAAAAATATTTAGGCATTGCCCAACCAGCAGCTACTATGTTTATAGCTGGATTATTGGATGATGATATGAAATTAGAAATTGAAGTAACGGCTAGAATAAAAAAATAATTGTAAATTGGATATTTTAGAATGCAAAACAATAGTGAAGATAATAAAATTAAAGAATCTATAAGTTCTACCTTCGATGAAGTAGCAAAGAACTATGATAAGAATGAACACTTCCTTATCTCTGCAAAAAAACTTGTTCAAATATTAAAAAAACATGATATGAAAAACAATGCGAGTATTTTAGATTTATCAACAGGAACTGCAAATATTGCAATAGAAATAGCGAAACAATATCCTAAGTCTTTTATTCATGGTATTGATATTTCACAAAATATGCTAAAAATTGCTAAGATAAAAATAAAAGAGCAGAATATAAAAAACATACATTTGTACCATCAAGATGTAGAAAACTTAGAACTATCTGCTGGTCCGTTTGATCTTGTTACTTGTGCTTACGGATTGTTCTTTTATCCTAATATGGAAAAAGTATTTTGTGATATAAGTACTCGAATCAATAAAGGTGGAAGATTTATTTTCTCAAGCTTCACCGAAGATGCATTTCAGCCCTATACTAAAACTTTCTTAGAAATGTTAGAGAATAATTATAATATTAAAATGCCTGAAAAACTAGATGCTATATCACTAAACAGTAAAGAAGACATAAGAAAACTCTCATCTTTAATTAATCCTTCAAATTTAGAAATTGAATATGTTAAAATACGATTGAATTTAAGTATAGAACAGTGGTGGGATTTAATAAACAGCTCTGGTTTTAAAGTTTTTCTTTCCAACTTAAGCAAAAAAGAGTATAGAAATTTTAAAAAAGAATATTTTTCTCATTTAGAAAGAGTCACTTCTAATAAAATTATAAAATTAAATGCAGATACTTTATTTGCAATCATTACAATCTAAGAGAGATAGATGAAAGAAAACAATGAACAATAAACTTAAAGATTTAAATTTTTCTCTCTTTATCGTTGATAAAAAAATAGAATTATATGTTCAATCTTATTGGCAGGTAAAGTGTACTTTGGAAAAAACAGTAGAATATCTTCTTGCTCCTGATGGAGCGATGGGGCTTATTGTAAATCTAGGAAATAAGATAAAAATAAAAACAGAAAAAAAGACTTATGATTTAGAGATGGGCGAAATACTACTCTTAGGAATACATGAGCATGCTGTTTCTGTGGTTTTAGAAAATAATTGTAATTTACTTGGTATTAGATTTAATCCAGCAGGTGCTTTTTGTTTTTTTAAAAATGATTATTCAAACTTATATCAAAACAATATTCTAATAAAAGAGAATAGTTTATATAAAAGATTAGCTAAAGAGGATAAGAGTATAGAAGAAGTCTTTAACAGCTATTTATTGTCTTTGTTTAAAGAAGATTCGAAAATTAAGTCTTTTGTTTTTATGCTTAAGAAGATAGAAGAAGATAAAGGTATTATTGAGATAGAAGAACTTTCTTCTCTTCTTAATATAAGCAGACGATCAATTGATAGGTTATTTAAAAAATACCTAGGCATATCAGCTAATATTTATCTACGAATAATAAAAATAAAATACAGCAGAGAAGAATTACGAAATGTTTCTTTTGATACCTTGACAAATGTTGGTTACAACAATGGTTATTTTGATCAATCGCATTTTATAAGAGAATTTAAAACCTTTATGCAAAAAAGTCCCAAACAATATGTAAAAGAAAAAAAGACTTTGTCCTAAATATACAATTTTTTCTTTCTTTAATCTCCTATTATTCTTATGTAAAAACAACATAAGGATTTTAAATGAACGTTTTAGTTATTGGCTCAACAGGAGTAGCAGGAAAAAAGGTGATTCCACAACTTATAAGTGCTGGACATAATGTATGTGCAATGGTAAGAAATGAAAAAGATTTAGAGAAATACTCAAAAATTGCTCATTCAAGCGTATTGGGAGATATCTTAGATATCTCTTCTTTAGATACTGCAATGCAAAATGTGCAATGCGTAATTAATTTAGCAACAGCAATTCCTAATTGGGAACAAACAGATATAATTAGAAATGAAGGTACTAAAAATTTAGTTCAAAGTGCTTTAAAATATAAAGTAAAAATCATACAACAAAGTATTATCTTTTTATATGGAGATCAACAAGACAAACTTGTAGATGAAAATACTCCTATACAACCCTTTGATCTTATTTTATCTGCTGCTAATATGGAAAAAACCATTATTAACTCAGGTTTGGAATATATCATTTTAAGAGGAGGGGCTTTTTATGGAGAAGGAACAGGGACAGAAAATACTTGGTATTCTTTAGCAAAAGAAGATAAGTTATTATTATCAGACAATGAATTTTCATATAATTCTTTAATTAATGTAGAAGATTATACTAAAGCTTGTACTTTAGCCGTAAATTCAAGTTATTCAAAAACTATTTATAATGTGGTTGATGATTACAGTGTGAGTGATAAAGAATTATACGATTATATTAACAATATTTTTTCAAATGGAGAAAGCAAAACAGGGGGGAATAGATTTCTTCCTTCTTTAAGAGTTTCAAATGAGAAAATTAAAAAAGAATTAAATTGGGAAGCTGAATTTACTTCATATAAAGTAACACTTGGTAGATAAGACTAAATAAAAAATAAAAAATAAAGAAGAAAGAACAGATATTAGTATGATTCTTTCTTCTAAAGAACCTAATTAAAAGGATGAGGTTGAATTTTAGTTCTTACAAAAATTTTCAATTAATTTTTTTAGGTTTATTTTATCTTTTTGTTTTATTATAAAGTGGGCATTTAAAGATGATTCGCTTATATCCCCTTTTACTATTTTATCGTCTTTATTTTTGAAAAGATGAATTCCATTGCCTCTAATTCCTCCAATAGATATTCGTAAAGTATTTGATGGAAGTTTTGACAAATACCTAGAACCTCTTGAAAAACCAATATAAACTCTTGCTTTTGGATGCTCTATATTGGATAGGTTTTTATCAAAAGAATCCAATACTGCATAAGAATAAGGTTGTATTATTTCTAAAATTTCATTATTAATGTGTTGATGTTGCAAGGGTGTTCCAGAAGAGGGGTTACCTTTAAAATAAACAATATCGTAAGTACTCATTGATATATACTCTTTTTAAGCGAATTTTTTTATTTACTTTAACATAGCTTTTTGTAACTTAGGTTAAATTATATATTATTTATATAATTTCTGTTATACTTACTTGACTGTTTAGTCAAAAACTTAAAATATTAAAGGTAAAAAATGAATACAATTAAAAACATTGCAGAAGATACAAATTACACAGCAGTTGATTTGGGTAACTTAAATGATTTGATGAACTATTCTTTAATTCATCCGGTTAATAAACAAAAAATTGAAGGAAAGGTATTTTTAAAAGATGCCTGTAAATTAACAGGTGCGGAGATATCATTTAATAGCCTAGAGGCTAAAGTAGAACAGTCATATTTCCATATTCATAATAAAAATGAAGAAACATATATCATTTTAAAAGGTCATGGTTTTTTTCAAGTTGATGGAAAATGTTTTGATATTAAAGAAGGAAGTGTAATCCGAGTAGCTCCCAAAGGAATAAGAGGTATTCGTAATGATTCAGATGATACGATGGTATATATAGTCGTACAAGCAAAAGAAAACTCACTAGAAGAATATACGACGAATGATGGTGCAAGAGTCACCTTTGATCCAAAATGGTAAAAATATTGTCTAATTAAAAATGCAATGTTATTACAGATGTAAGGAATATTTGTCTAATATATAGAAAATAAAATACTCTAAGGAAAACAAATGTTTCCACTTGAAATTTGGCTTACTTATACTTTTGCTTGTTTACTTTTAGTTCTTTCCCCTGGTCCTGATAATATATTAGCAATAGGAAGAGGACTTTCTCAAGGTAAAATTGCTGCTTGTATGTCAGGCTTTTCTTCTGGAATGGGGATATTGTTTCATGTTTTAACAGCAACTTTTGGGCTTACTTTATTAATACAAACATCTGAATTTGCATTTATGGTGGTTAAAATAATGGGTGCACTTTATCTTATTTTCTTAGGAATTAAAGTTTTACGTTCCCGTAGTCTTATTAATCTTGAAGCACAAAACAAACAATCTTATAAAAATATTTTTATGACTGGTTTTTTATCTGCTGCTTTAAATCCAAAACCAGGAATGTTTGTGCTTGCTTTTCTTCCTCAATTTGTTAATCCAGCTTTGGGTTCTGTTACTATTCAAATGCTTGTTTATGGATCATGGTTCGCTTTATTAACAGCAAGTGTCTTTTCTCTCATGGGAATTTTTTCTTCAAAACTTTCATCGTATTTAAAAAAGCGTCCTAACATCGTTAGTGGACTTAATATAGGGGCTGGCTTAACTTTTATTGTTTCTGGATTAGCCGTGGTTAGTTTAAAACAACGATAAAAAAATCTGAATAAATATCTTGTGCAATAATGTACTATGATATAAAAAATGCAATAAGTATAATTCATAAATAAAGGTTGGTTTATGAATTTAGTTTTTTTTGTACTGTATTGTTTTATGATGACAGCATCTCCTGGTCCTACGAATATTATGATTCTTTCTACTGTTCATAATTATGGAGTAAAAAGAGCATTAAATTTCTCTTTAGGTTCTGGTGTGGGTTTTTTCACGCTTTTAGTGCTTTGCGTAGTTTTTAATGTCATTCTTCTTTCTTATCTTCCTAAAATTATATTTTTTTTACAAGGTATGGGGGCCTTATATATGGTATATCTTGCTTATAGTATTTTTAAAATAAGTGATGCTAAAAAAAATAATTACAATACAAGTACTTTTAAAACGGGATTTTTAATGCAGTTTATTAATCCTAAGTCTTTAATATTTACCTTAAGTGTATTTCCAAGTTTTATTTTTCCGTATTATAACTCATTTTTATCTTTGAGCTTTTTTATTTTTCTGATTACTTTTATTGCTTGTATGTCTTTTTTTTCTTGGATATTATTTGGAAAAGTGTTAAAATCTTTTTTAGATAAACATAATAGACTTGTTAATAATATTATGGCATTATTTTTACTTGTATGTGCAGTAATTATCTCAGGGATATTGAATTAAAATGGAAAAATTTATATATAAAAATAGAACAGATATAACAGTTCTAAAAGCCAGAATGAAAACGTTCTCTTATAAAAAACATGCCCACGAAGAATACTCATTAGGAGTTACTTTAAATGGTATTCAAAAATATTCTCTTGATGGTAGGTCTCAAACATCCCATAAAAATGGCGTAATGCTTTTTAATCCTGAACAATTGCATGATGGTCAAGCTGGAAAAAGTAAAGAAAGCTTGGATTATGTGATGTTGTATATTAAACCCTCCCTTTTTTTAGAAGCAATAGGTAAAAAAGAGATTGTTAAATTTTCTTCTTCTTTAGTTTACAATGAAAAATTAAAACACGATATTATAAATCTTTCTTCTGCTATTTTTTTTGAAAAGGATGAAAATTTATGCAATGAGTTATTATTGAATGTAGCGGATAATTTTACTTCAAAAGATTTTGTGATTGATTATAAAAAAGAAAATCATCTTGTAAAAAAAGCAAAAGAAATGATGTATTATGAACTGGATTATGTTCTTAATTTGGACGAAATATCAAAAGCTTTAGATTTAAGTAAGTTCCAATTTATAAGAATGTTTAAAATAAATACAGGAATTACTCCTTATCAGTTTTTTTTAAACTGCAAGATAATACATGCCAAAAAACATCTTGAACTAAAAAAAGATTTGTATGCAACCGTTGTCGAATTTGCTTTTTCAGATTTATCTCACTTAAACAGACATTTTAAAAGAGTCTATGGTCTTACTGCTTATGAATATTTGCAATCTTTATCTTAGTTTTAATCATGTTTTAATCTAGTAAACATATAATTGTTGCATTAAATATCAATTTTTAGAGAAAGAATAAGTCACAAAATTTAAGACTATAAAACAAGAAAAAAACTAAATAGAATTGGTAGAGTTTCTCTTAAAATTGCTGGTTAATAACTGCCAGCATACAAAGAGCAACAAAAAATTAAAACTAAGGGAACAGAATGACAGATTTTTTATTATCACAAATATTTGTGGGCATTGCCATTTGTTTTGACATCACGTCCTTCCAATTTAAAGACAGAAGAAAAATTATAATGTGTTTCTTTTTTGCTTCTATATTTATAGGGCTTCATTTTTTATTATTAGAACAATATACAGCTGCTTCTTTAGCTGTGGTTGCGGCGCTTAGATTTGTTAGCAGTATTTTTACCAGTTCAAAAAAACTTATGTCTGTTTTTTTGATTGCTTGTGCTGTCGTTACTTTTTTCACTTATGCTGGAATATTAAGTATTTTTAGTTATTTAGGTGCTTCTATTAATACCATTGCATCTTTTTGTAAAAAAGATGAACACTTACGTTTAATTATGATGATAGGAACACTGTTTTGGATAGTGAATAATTATTTTGCAAACAGTCCTGCGGCTGTTTTTATGGAATCATTATTTTTATGTAGTAATATAATAGGATATTATAGACATTATATTAAACCTAAAAGAGTTCTTGCAAAAGTATCGAACAAGTAGTACTAGAACTACTTATTCAAATATACATTTTGTATTTTAGATAAGCATTTACAACAATCATGAAAACTAAGACATGTTTTTTGACTTAATAAATTTTTAGGTAGCTATCCTAAAGATTTAAAAGATCTTTCAAAAAATATAAAGAAGGACAATAATGAATATAGCTATATTAACATTTGACGGTTTTAATGAATTGGATTCATTTATTGCCCTAGGAATATTAAATCGTATGAAGCATATTGGCTGGAATGTTCAAATTACTTCCCCTAGCGAATACGTTACATCTATGAACGACCTTAAAATTAAAGCACATCAAAGTCTTGCTTTTGCAAAAAACAGCAGACGTCGTTTTATTTGGTAGTGGGATTTATACCAGAGATATATCAAAAGATGAGAATATTTTAAAACAATTAAAACTAAATCCGAAAAAACAATTAATAGGGGCTCAGTGTTCAGGAACCTTACTTTTATCTGTGCTTGGATTATTAGAGGGACTTCCTGCTTGTACTGATTTAACAACAACACCTTGGGTAATAGAATCTGGTGTTGACGTTTTAAATCAAGCTTTTGTTGCAAAAGGTAATATTGCAACAGCTGGTGGTTGTATGTCATCACAATATTTAGCTACTTGGGTGATTGCTAAATTAGCAGGAACAGAAGCTGCAGGTGAAGCTATCCATTATGTAGCACCTGTAGGTGAGAAAGAAGAGAGTGTAGCGCATAATCTCTCAGTAATAAGTCCTTATATCTAAGCTAGCATTTACGCTATCTTAGAATCATTTAGTAAAGGAATAATATCAATTTTTTTTATTGTGTAAAATTCTTTGTATATCTTAGTAACTTGCGTAAACTCATTTTCATCTATGCTCAAAAGATGTTTATTTAAGATTTTTTGCTCTTTAGAATAGTCTATATTTATTAAGAATTTTGCAATAATATTTTCAATTAAAAGCATGGCACGTTTTTTATTTGAGTTTGTAGCTCTTAATATCAAAAGAGCATCATTTGTTAATTCAATAACTTTTAGACACTCCTTTTCATTAATTGGATGAACTATCATTTTAGATAATATATTTAATGCTTGATTATGTAAAACAACTGGCATTTCATCTTTATCACCAACAGACTCTTTAAGCATTATTCCCTTACTTCCAAGTTCAATAGCTTGATGAATAAGATTAATGTCTTTAGATTGCTCTTCAAGATATTGTAATCTGTATGCAATCGCCATATTTACAAAACTTGCTCCATACTCAAAAGCTCCAAGGGTCGGGATACTTAAACATTTTTTATAGTGATTAATGGCTTCTTTATATTCTTTATTCCATTCTGAGTAATTTGCTAAAATGTTATAGTAGTGCCATAAAGAAAGAGCTTCATTATCATTATTATGAGTAAATAATAATGCTCTTAAATCTTCTAAAGCATTAAGGCCTTCTTCTTTTAAATCCTCTTTTCTTTGACTAACAATTAACCAGGCTTTTCTTTGATGAAATCTCACCTCAATTGTTGAGGGTTTTTCATTTTTAGAAATATTTAATATTTTTGGTAAACTTTCATAGGCTTTATTAAAGTCTCCCATTCTTTCATATAAAGAAGAAATATTAACAGAATATTTATCGGGATTAATTTCAAATAAGTATTCATTTAATAAGAGCGCTTGTTTAAAATGTCCACTTCTTTCAAAAAGAAAAGAAAGTTTATTTAAAGAAGAAAGAGAGAGTTTTCTATACAAAGACTTGTTATTATTGCTAAAAGAATTTAAGGTACTTGCATCAAACATTTTCCCTGCAATTTTAAACCAATACGTATCAATAAATTCATATTCTTGTTTTTTAAGAATGGAGTCAATAAATTTATCTAATATAGCTAAGGTTCTTTTTTCATCTAATACTATATCTTTGACGTAATAATATAAGATGAGCAAAGAGATTGGATTATCAAAGTATGTAATACATTCTTCTATGTGATTTCTTAGATAATAAGCTAAACGTTTTTTTTCTTCATTTAAATTTTTTAGTTTTACATTTTTTGTAAAACTGTATAGCGTTGATTTATCTTGGTTTATGAAATTAAAATCATCAAAACTACGGTTAATAAAACTTTGAAAACCAGATATAAGATGTTCATTTGTATTTTTTTGCACATCAAGAAAATTTCTTCCACAGTATTCAAACAGTTCTAAGGAGATAAATGTTTTTTCATTTTTATTAATAAAAGATGTGGAAGAAAGTTGCATAAGAGAGTAAAGTTTTGTTTCTTGTTCGGATAATAATAGTTCTGAACAAGAATCATTGTTTGTATTTTTCTCTTTAATTATGTTAATACTTAGAATATCTAATTTTTCTAATTTTTCTTTAATACTACTAATTTGGTCATTTCTAATGTAAAAATTAATACTAATAAATCGGTTTAATAATACAGGTATAAGTATTCTCCATACCCAATGTTCTTTGTTTAGTAAATCAACATTGTATACATTTACACTTGCTTTTTTATCAAATAAACTTATGGCTAATTTTATTCGTTCTCTTTTTCTGATATCTTTGTTAAACCAAGAAGCTAAAATATTTTTTAATTCACTTCTTTCACCTTCTAATAAGGAAGGCATTATTAACAAACCAAAAAAGAAAATAATAACAAATATAAGAGATATACTGTCTTTTAAGTCCCAAACAAAAGGAAAGTCAAAAATAAGTTTTTTAAATAAATCTTCATAAATTGCAGAAGAAAGTAAAGCAAACATAATTACTATAACAGAAATTAAAGACAGAAAATAGGTAGAAAATCTTTTTTTAAAAAAATATATAAAACTACTTCCCTTTAAAATATTTATGTCTTTTTCAAATTTTTCAAGATTGTCTTTTTCACAAAAAGTAATATTTATTTCATTTTTATTTTTTGAAATAATACTGTCTTCAAAGGTCTTTCTTTTCGTTGTTTCTAAAGAAAATATGTGTAAGTTGCAAGAACTTTTTTTCATTTTTTATTGAATCCCTTCTCTTGCAATTTTATGTTGAAGAGGATCGCAGAAACTGTACGTTCCTGTTTTTAAAGGAAAAGGAAAAGTGCTTAAAGATTTTTTGTACTCTAAAACAAAATCATTAGAATATACATTAAATGAATTTGTTAATATATCTATATACTTGGAGGCAATAAAGCAGTTTTTACTAGTATTTGTAGCAATTCTATCTTTTGATGTTGTCATAAATGCAATAACATCTTCATCTAAGGAGTATCCCTCAACATCATTTGCTTTGATGCGTATACAAGAGTAGTTTTTTTCTCTTATTTTTAAGGTCTTTAATTCCTCATCTGTGATTTTTATCAAAATACCATTTGTTTTTTTAAGATTGTTTTTTTCTAAGTTTAAAAAAACACCATTTATTTTTATTTTATCAGCAAATTGAATATATTCAATTGAATTCCAAATTTTTTCATAACCTTTTATTGAAACTGGAATCAAATCTTCTTGTTTTAGTTTTCTTTTAAAAGACTTTTGTGCACTTGTTATATTAATTAAAGAGCCGTAACCAAATAAATACATATATTAATCTCACTTTTAAATTTAATTTTTTTGTGCTTGATTCTACTATAACAACAGTAAACTTTGAATTATTTATTGAAAGAATAAAATAGATTTTGTATAATTAATTTATATCATTCTTCTGTGGAAAAAATCAAGTGCCTCTCCTTTTATTTAATTGAAATTATTTATTCTTTATAAAAGTACATAAAATAGTAATTAAAGTGATCAGCTTTAGTATTATTAAGATGAATTTTAATATTATGCTTATATAAAAAGAATTAAGGCATAAATTAATGAAATATATTCGTACAACAGAAGCTACTTCATGGAAAAAGAGAGAAGGCATTTGTGATAAAATTGTTCAGTTTGTTTATTCTTTTGTACCCAATGCGAATCCAAGATATCAGCAAAAGTACTATTTGTTAAATGAATGGTTCATTGAATTTGATGATGAAGGGAAAATTCAAAGGGAAATGGGAATTGATTTAGATGGAAAAGTCCTTTTTGCCAGTCCTTACAAACAAAATCCTGGTTTTTGGATAGAAAGCGAAATGAGTTTTAAGGATTTTAAAAACAATGAACTATCCTCAAATGAATTTTCTCGTTTATGGGATGAGTATTTTTTATAACGTATATAAGAAGCGTTACTAACTCTTCTTATATACAGGATCTTTTTAATTCTTCAAATTCTTCTTTCTTTATTTCACCTCGTGCTAAGCGGTTTTTTAAAATATCTATTGCTGATACTTCATTTGCCTTATTATTACTTTTAAAAATAGAAAATAAAACAAAAATAATTACTCCCCAGAATATTAACATTGCAAAACCATGAAACATAGTCATATTGCTATTCATATAATACATCATACTTAACTCCTTTTTTATATTATATTGTTCTCTTGTGTATAAAGTGTGGAAATATTATTTAAATGCAAACAGTAAATTAAGACCATAAAAAAGGCTTAAAAAAAGCAAATAATAAAAACTTTCAACATTTAAACCATCTTTAAGAAAAACCCCTTGACAAAGAAGGGAAAACCTCCTATAATTCCCGTCCAAATCAAGTGTGACACTTTAAAGTGACAGACAAGAGACTGGATGATCTTTAACAACTTAAGGTTTATAAATGTAATTTTTATAAACTGAATATGATACTTCAAATGTGA